>JAFMRP010000675.1 GCA_017354095.1 Ktedonobacteraceae bacterium | reverse complement strand
CTACATAAAACAAAAAGGAGATATTCTATGCAGGATAAAGCAGAGCAAGCAATCCACAAACCATGCCCTGAATGTGGTGGCCCACGAGTCGCTATCCACTGCGACCCCCGGATGAACGTAGGGACCAGCTTTTGGAGTATGGGAATACGCTTACAGGCTGTATCATGCGTAAATTGTGGATATACAACGTTATATGCCAGGTCCCCCGAAAAGTTGCACAGGTACCTGCGCTAACCCGGCCCTAGCCCCTTGCCCCCCACCGGCTGCATCTCAAAACCTTCCATCCCGGCGATCAATGGCCTCCCTCGCTTGATCGCCTCCTTAACCGGCTCCAGATTCAGAGACGCCGCGTGCGCCTCCCGGCTCTCCCACACCTCCATTACCCAGATCACATCAGGCTCGGTTGGCGAAATATTGACAATATACAGCTCGCATCCTTCCATCTCTGGCACTCCCTTCCCATCCCCTAAAAGGATAGAAACCAGCTCATCCCGCTTCCCCGGCACCGTCGTGATTTTGCCAAATAACCCGAATTTACTCATATACTTTCCTCTTCCTCACTCGTTCAGGAGAACAGCCTTGTCAATGGAGCCGTCCCATTGAATTCCGGCAAAGTTCGCACCGGATTGCAGGATGAGGTCCATGACAATCAGCCAGGGGATCCCGCGCAGATCAGCTCCCCGGAAGTTTGCGCCTTTTCCGGTGATCTGTTCCAGCATGGCTCCCTGCAAGACGGTCTTCACGAAATTCGCCCTGCTCAGGTCGGTCCGGTACAGATTGGCCCTGCTCAGGTTGGCTTCGGACAAGTCGGCATCACTCAGATCGGCCCTGCTCAAGTCGCTATCACTCAGATCCGCGCCATGCAGGTAAGCACGGGTCAGATTGGCACCACTCAGATTGGCATGGCTCAAGTCAGCATCATGCAGATCCGCGTCACGCAGGTAGGCTTCGCTCAGATTGGCATCACGCAGTTGCGCACGGATCAGGTTGGCACCGGTGCCTTCGATGAATCCACTCAGGTTGGCATCGTACAAGTTTGCACCGCTAAGATCGGCTTCGTAGAAGTTGGCATCGGTCAAGATGGCCTTGTGCAGGTCGGCTCCGCGCAGATCAGCACCGCGCAAATCAGCTCCGTCGAGGTCAGCACCGCTCAGGTCAACCCGCACATCTGGATATTGCCTTCGCCATTGGTTCCACAACGCTGCTCCCTGTCTGAGTCGAGCAACGTGCTCCTGGTTTGCCATAAAGACCCCTCCCTGTTGCATGCTCTGCCGAAAGTATACTGGTGCTTTCGTCGCAAGACAAGTGTACGCTTCGCGGCTTCCCTTTGCTCACAGCGCTGCCAGAAGCTTGATCACCCATCGTTTCAGCCGATCTGATTTCTTCAATGGGTCGCTATGACCATCAACATAGATATCAATGGCTTCTTCGTCTAAAAACGATGCGAGCATCGACCAGGAAGGTTTCTTGTTACTGCTCTGCAAATATCCTGGTGGGGCATAGTAGCAATCCCCTAGAAACATGACATGGCGCTCCTTAACGCGCACCACGATGGAATCGGCTGCATGAACCCCTCCAACATGCTCAAGTTCTAAGTTCAGTCCATCCAACGGCAGGGAAAGCTGGTGCGAAAAGGTAATATCAGGGGGCATGATCTGAAAATGATCCCAGACCTCATGATGCGATCCAGGCTCGTTTTGCTGGATCTGCGCCTTGAGGGCCGCCAGTCCTCCACGCTGCTGAATATGTTGCGTCAGTAACTGCTGGCAGAGTTCATGAGCAATGACAGGAACGCCAAAGGTGCTCGCGCCAAAGACGTGATCCCAATGGTGATGAGTATAGATGATCTGACTGATCGGTGGCGCACTCAGATGCTCAAGTGCCGCCAGAAGCCGTTGCGCATGATAGGGGCTATTTCCGCAATCTACTAAGACAGTTTGGGTCGAAGTACAGATAATACCTACATTCGGCTGGACCTTGTTTGAATTCTTGTCACGAGGGAAGATCCAGACATTCTCAGCTAACTGATACAGAGCCTCCGACATCAACCTTCTGACCTTTCATGCTTGCGGCGGCAGGACACCCGCCTCTTCTGACCTTTCAAATGTATCCTGATCTACAGGCAACGCATGAAACCCCGCAGGCCGCTCCCGTCACCTGCTGACCCAACTGACCCTCAGTGCAGTGACTCGCTTTAGCGAGAGCCCGAAGGCCTCCCACCGCACCCTACGAACCTGCCTTGTCTCACCTCACTCTCGCTCTTGGGGAATGTAGGGCCCTCCCTTGTGGGGGCCAGTCCGCCACCTACCAACCCTTTCACCCAACATGTAGGGCCACCCCTTGCGGGTGGCCGGGGGAGCTACCAACCCTTATACCATTCGCCATCTCCTTACCCCCTGGAACTGTCGGCCCATCCCTTTGCGGGTGCTCGGGGCTTGTTTCCCGTCAGGTGGCGAAGCCTATCATGACGGGAAGCTCTTGTCAAGGATAGTGTGGGAATTATCATAATCTTGCCAGTTTTAACCCGGCAATGCATCACCACCTTGTCTCCAGAAAAAGGCTTGACACCCCTTTCTCTTTCTGTTATTCTATCAGTGACCATTGGTAATTAAAAATAACAAAGGTAAATTCATGGGAAGAAAAGAACGACGACTGCGAGATCAGCAAGAACTCAAGCAGAGTATATTGGAAGCGGCGCGCACAATCGCTCTGGCCGAAGGGTGGAGCAATGTGACGATGCGCAAGATCGCTGATCGCATTGAGTACAGCCATGCCGCCATTTATGACTACTTTGAAAACAAAGATGTGCTTCTCTTAGAAATCGTCCATGAGGGCTTTCGTCTGCTGGAGGCAGACCTGAAGCTCGCCCGAGCACACGCTCATGGTCCAGAGGAGGCGATGCGGCTCATTGCTCATGGCTATCTTGGATTCGCCTGGCGCTATCCTGAGCTCTACCGCCTGATGTATGGCCTGGACGGCGTCGCTTTCAGCATCTCAGAGCCCGAGAAGGAGGGGCTCCAAATAGAGGATGTGGTAGCACTGACCGTCAAAGAGGTGCTTGATTCTCATGGCTGGTCAACAGAGCACCTGGCTGATCAGGTGAATATCCTCTGGGGGACCGCTCATGGGTTGGTTGCTCTCACACTGGCAGATCGCATTCGCGGTGGGCAGACGCAGGCCACACACTTATTCGAACGCGCCTTTCAAGACATGCTGCTGGCCTGGGAACAGGAGGCGGGTACCGCCCGTCCGGCCACTCCTTCGAACATGTAGCCTCTCTCTCGGTTCGTCACATCCCTGTCGAACTGGACATTTAACTTACCAAAGGTCACAAAAAAAACAAAGGTAATAAACATCACTCATTGAGGAGATAGACATCATGACACTCTATCCTTATCTACTTTTGCTCCACATTGTGGGCGTGATCGGCCTGTTTATCGCTCTGAGCCTGGAGTTCTCCGTCATGTTTCGCTTACGAGCGGCGAAGACGACGACCCAGGTCCATGAATGGCTCACACTCAGCCGTGTGATTGATCTGGTTTTGCCCGTCTCCGCTGTCTTCATTCTCATCAGTGGCCTCGTGCTGACCTTTTCGGTGTGGGGATGGGGGCACGCCTGGATCGAGCTCTCGCTGGGCCTACTCGTTCTCCTGGGTATCCTGGGACCCGTGATCAACGGACCTCGTATGAAGGCGATTCAGGTGGCAGCGCAAGTCGCACCCGTGGGCGAGATCCCTGCCGCTCTCAGAAAGGCCATCTCTGACCCTGTGCTGCGGGCTTACATGCCCATTCCGGGCCTGGTCGCGTTGGGGGCCGTTATCATGATGGTCTTGAAACTGGATTGGCTTGGTTCGGGGATGGTGATTGCTCTGGTCCTCATCATAGGTCTCATCTTTGCCTTCGCTCGTAAAGGGTAGAGCATCCATGTTGTGAAATAC
>JAFMRP010000101.1 GCA_017354095.1 Ktedonobacteraceae bacterium | reverse complement strand
TGTTTTTGCCAAATGTGATTCAGGTTGTGTCTTGACAATAGGGACCATCTACTGCAGACTATCGGTTAATAGAGACAAATTACCCTGCAACTCTTATTGACAATTCTCTTTTGAAACACGTGCAAAGGGACAGAGACTTTGATGTATTATCGGTTTCAGACAGACCCACGAAATGCAGCTAAAAAAATACAAGAAGACATTATAAGCCGCTTTCTATGAGCCACCGCTGGCCTTGCATACCTCTCTTTCATCTCGTGCTCTAATTATTGATTTAACAAAAAAGCAGTGAAAATGTTGGGACTCTGACTGAAACAAGGCCGGAAAGAGGACCTTCGACAAAATGAATATCCTGACTGGAAGACAAACTAATGAGTGACAGAACACAGTATGGTGAGGGAGACTCTCACGATCGTTTCCACGAGCCAGATGGGCCAGATATCCGACAAGCAGACACCAGTGCTCCAAATTCCATCGAAACCAGAGTAGTACATCCCCCGTCTCAGCAAGAAATACAGGCCAAAAAAGATCAGGTGGCTGAAGCCCAGGTCGCGGTACAGGAGGCAAAGGCCAACCTTGAGAAAAAAGAGCAGCAAGCACAACAGGCCAGCAGTTTGGCAGAGGGAAACTTAACATCCATAGATGATAGGATGCTCCACGCCTTTCTAGAGGGCAAAGCTACCCCAGTAGATGCTTTCACCTCCTCATTAGGGGTCCATGAAGCTCGTGCTCATCTTCAGGGAATGTATGCGGTATTACACAATACCGATGCCGAATATCATGACATGCTTGCCTTGCGTTATCAGCATTTGGGCAACCGTCTGGAGGTAGCAAGGCAGAGGGTAACAGCTGCCGAGTTGCGCGAGCAGGCTGGAGAAGCGCACATTTCTGTTGTGAAAGAGCTACGCGAGTGCATAAAAATCAAGCAAAAAGCAGCAGGCGAATCGCTTGCTGCCGCAGAACAACAATATGAGCCATCAAAGGCGGCATTAGCGCAAGCAGAGCTTGACTATCTTGAGCAAGTATTAGCCAACAATCGTGAACAGCTTAGTAGCGCGAGCCAAAGGCAACTTGTTCGAAAGGCCGATACGCTGGAAGCGCGGGCAACGCTTGAGAAAATTGCAGCGTCCCAGGCACTCGCCACTGGAGATACCCATGCACACTTGATCGCGAATGCCGAGAGCACAAGGCTCAACGCGGAGTCACTACAAAAGCGCTTTACTGCGTTTGAAGTTTTGGACTATGATTCTGATGATCATCTTCAGAAAAAACAAGAAGCGGATTTATCCGCAGCGAGAGCTTGGGTCGAAGCTCATCGTGCTCAGAAGGCTTTATATGAATATGAAAGGCAAATCCTGGAGGACACATTATTCAAAACCACAGACACTGCTGACACCCGAGCCTGTCGCGTCAAAATAGCCGATCTGCAAGCGCAAGAAGCAAAAACGCATTATGATGAATGCTTTGCAATAATGCGCCGGGCCAGAATAGAAAGTCAGGCATTCCTTCTCAAAAATCAGGAGCAGGAACCACTAGAAATCGAAACGGCACTCGAACAAATGCTTGAACGTGGGCGACTCGAGCTTCGAAAGGAGAAGGCAGAACAAGATGAGCATATTGCCAAAGATTCATTAATACAGCGCCGACAGGGGTGTTTCGAGATACGCGCACAGGTTTGCGATGAGGCTGCGCAGGCGATGGCAGACCAACGCCAGCGAGCAGAATGGGAGGCCTGGGCAGTAGAATATCGAGCGCGAGGTGCAGGTATCTTGTTAGAGTTTGCGCAACCCGAGGAAAGAGATATGTTGCGATCGCAAAAGCAAGGATATGAAGAGCTTGCCGTAGATACCTGGAACAAAATCGACATATTACGCGAAAATCTGCCTAGCGAACCATTTCCTCTCTAACGCTTAACTCTTGAAGTGATCCTCCTGAAGCTAGTGGGAACCTTCGATGACCACCAGAACCTGCCCCAGGTCAACGGTCTGGCCCTTGCTTACGCGAATCTCCTTAATGGTGCCGCTGATCGGTGAGGAAAGATCATTCTCCATCTTCATCGCTTCCAGGACCGCCACTGTCTGTCCATGCTCGACCTGTGTACCAACCTCCAGAGGGATATTGATGACCAGGCCAGGCATCGGGGCCTGCACTATCGCTTCGCCCGCGTGCGTACCACCACGAGCCAGCCCGGCCAGCTTTTTCGTACGTTCATCCTCTACTTTGATTTCGAAGCGCTGTCCCGCTATCTGGATTTCGTAGAACTGGCTGTCCTTCTCGCCGGCTTTCGTGATCTGCCTGGCATAGACCTCGTAGGACTTCCCGGCGATCAGCAGGCTGTAGCGACCGCCTTGAAAGATGCTCCCTTTTGCATCTGCCACTAGCGAGGCGAGTTGTCGCCAGTCGATGGTTAGCTCATCTCCGTTGAGCGTGATTTTTCGCTGTTGTCCATTCTTTTCAGTCGTGACGGTGTACGTTTGATTGTTAATGGTCGTGATATATGACATGGATCTTCATCCTTGGCACCAATATAGAACGATAGAACGTCGCTGTCCCGCATAATTGTAGCATATCAACGGCTCCCATAGTTATTACTTGCGGGCATATGCGCGACTTTGCTGACTACCGCCAATTTCTAACACTTCTCTAATACTTCTCCTATGTGGTTCTAACAAACTGTATGCAATACTTGTTCGCAGAGAAGGAAGTGGGTGACCACGCCCACAGGCGAGAGGAAACTGGCGTGCAGAACGGCAATTCACAGGAAATACAACGTGAACGAATTGTCACGTCGTCGCAGCAGATGCGCCGCTGTGCTTGCTGTGAGATAGAGTTTCCCTGGCCTCCGGTTGTTGTAGGGGAAGCCATCTATTGCTGCACCGGTTGCGCGGCGGGCGGCCCTTGTAACTGTGACTATTCCCAGTATCGTTCAGTCAATATCTCCGGCGTTATTCACTATGGCTCAGGTAGAGCGAACGGTAGTGACGCGCCTCAGGAGAAGCCAGAGCAGGCATAAAGCTTTATTACTCTCTCCGACCACCTGATGGCGTAGGGGGAATCGTCTTCCTCCAGGTGAGTCGTAGATGCAACGTGCCTTGCTGCCGGTAGGCTCGAGGCGGAGTTGTGCGAGCGTTTTTGACGGTCGGAATTTACAGAGGGGGTTACCCCACTTTTGTTTGGAAAGGAAGTGTAAGTCGTGGCACAGATTCAACCCATTGGTGACCGCGTGGTAGTGAAACCAGCGGCGAAAGAAGAGGTTACCAAAAGCGGCATCGTTATCCCTGACACCGCAAAAGAGAAGCCCCAGGAGGGTGTTGTCGTGGCTGTCGGCAGTGGTCGTCTACTTGACAATGGTGATCGGGCCGCTCTTGAGGTGAAGAACGGTGATCGCGTTCTCTTCGCCAAGTATGGCGGTACTGAATTCAAATTCGACGGTGAAGAGTATCTGGTGCTGAAAGAAAGCGACATTCTTGCCGTTATTGGCTAAGTGCTGCCTGCCATTCGTGGGGTCTGGGTATAGGCCTCGAATGGATAGCATGTTTGAAGGGAAGGAAATTAATCTATGGCGAAACAGCTTATTTTTGATGATGAGGCTCGTCGCTCTCTCAAAAAGGGTATTGATATTCTGGCCGATGCGGTAAAGAGCACACTTGGTCCGAAGGGGCGCAATGTGGCTCTGGACAAGAAATTTGGCGCTCCCTCCGTCACCCATGATGGCGTGACCGTCGCCAAGGAGATACAGCTCGAAGAGCCCTTCGAGAATATGGGGGCGCAGCTCTTGAAAGAGGCCGCAACCAAAACCAACGATGTTGCCGGTGATGGCACTACTACTGCGACGGTGCTGGCTCAGGCGATTGTGACCGAGGGCCTGAAAAATCTGGCCGCCGGAGCCAATCCCATGCAGTTGAAGTATGGGATCGACAAGGGGACCGAGGCTGTGGTGGACTACATCCGCAAGATCTCCGTTCCTGTCGAGAGCAAGCAGGATATCGCGCAGATCGCCTCGATCTCTGCTGCGGACGAGCAGATCGGCGACCTGATCGCCGAGGTAATGGATCGCGTTGGTAAAGATGGTGTCATCACCGTCGAGGAGTCGCGTGGTATCAACTTCGAGATCGAGTATGTCGAGGGTATGCAGATCGATAAAGGCTACATCTCTGCTTACTTCGTGACCAACACGGAGAAGATGGAGGCCTCTCTGGAGAACCCCTACATCCTGATCACAGACAAGAAGATTAGCGCCATCCAGGATATCCTGCCGGTCATCGAGAAGGTTATTCAGCAGGGGCGCCGCGAGATGGTGATCATTGCTGAGGATGTCGATGGCGAGGCGCTGGCGACGCTGGTGCTCAACAAACTGCGCGGTATCCTCAATGTGCTGGCTGTGAAGGCTCCTGGCTTTGGTGATCGCCGCAAAGATATGCTGCAGGATATCGCCACCCTGACCGGTGGTAAGGTGATCAGCGAGGAAGTGGGTCGCCGCCTCGATAGCGCCACGCTGGCAGATCTGGGTACTGCTCGCCAGGTGACCTCGCATAAAGAGGATACGACCATCGTTGAGGGTCATGGCAGCACCGAGGACATCCAGGGTCGCATTCGCCAGATCAAAGCTCAGATCGAAGAGACCACCAGCGACTACGACCGTGAGAAGCTCCAGGAGCGCCTGGCCAAGCTGTCCGGCGGTGTGGCTGTGATCAAAGTCGGTGCGGGTACCGAGGTGGAACTGAAGTACCGCCAGACGCGCGTTGAGGACGCGCTCTCGGCTGTGCGTGCTGGCATTGAAGAGGGCATGGTCCCCGGTGGCGGTGTGGCGCTGCTGAACGCTGTAGAAGCTCTGGATAGCCTGAATTTGAGCGGAGATGCCGCTACGGGCGTCCTCATTCTGCGCCGTGCTCTGGAGGAGCCGATCCGCCAGCTGGCCGTCAATGGTGGAAAAGATGGCGCAGTGGTTGTTGAGGGTATTCGCCGCGCTCAGAGAGAGGCCAATGACAAGAATATTGGCTACAACGTTCTCACTGATAGCTATCACGACATGTTCGAGGATCACATCGCTGATCCTGCCAAGGTAACGCGCTCGGCCCTGCAGAACGCGGCCAGTATCGCAGCGATGATCCTGACCACCGAGGCGCTGATTACAGATCTGCCTGAGAAGGAGAAACCCGCTGCTCCGGCTATGCCTGAGTACTAGTCTCTCCCCTGCTTTCAGCACGCAGAAACGAGTGGCCCACCAGTACAAAACTGGTGGGCCACTTTTTTAGAAGTGCTATGTGCCTGTCTACGCCAGGAATTTGAAGGTATCCAGCATGTGCTTGAGGTATTTATCAGTTGCCTCCTGGTAGTAGATCTCGGGAGCGGAGAAGACGAACGAGTAATACGTGTCGCCGTGTCGGACCGAAGCTGTGAGAACGTGGTATTTGTCGTTGCCACCGGTAAAACTTCCTTCCAGTTCGGACCAGGTGGTGCCGCCGATTGTTTGTTGTTTGGAGGATGAAGGAGTTACCTGAACATTGCTCACGCCCTGAATGCTACTGAAGCCCTGAATCTGAGATTGGTTAAGGCTATCCGGGCTGGAAACCTGCGCGGAGGCGCTGGCAGTGTAGTGAGCAATAACGAAGTCAATGCCCAACTGCTGCTGGGGGTGTACTTCGAGGCCGGAGAGGTTTTGTGTTTTCTGGGGTGGCTCTACCTGCCAGTCGGCTGGATATTGGAATGCCACGTTCACGTCGTTGTTTGTAACATTTTTAAACGAGGTGGGCGTAGGCAATTGCTGGCTCTGTGTGGTGGCCGTAGCGGAAGGTTGTGCGCCGACGGTTGGTATGGCGTTTACATTAGGGACACTTTTGGGGGTAGAAGTTCCTTGCGTTGAGTTGATCGTGAAGGTCAGTAGCGAACCCAGCAGGGGGGTCAATATAAGTAAGCCGACGATGGTCAGTACACTCCTGGTGGATCGCTTCGTTGGGCCGGTTGTCGTGTTATTACTGTCGGCGGGGCCGCTCTGAATGGCGACTGGCGCTTCTGCGTATGGTTTGGGTGGCACGCTTATCGGCCATGGGGGAGTGCCTGCTGGCAGATACGAGAAGGCTGAATAGGAGCCCTGGCGGATGGCGGCGCCACATTGATTACAAGTGGTGGCCGAATCTGACAATTCAGCCTGGCATCGTGGACAGCGCATAGTCTTTCTCCATCATGATGTCTAAGCTTGAGCGGCAATCGAAGCGTACGATCCCGCCGTATCGGTTAATAACAGCTTATAGTACTTCTAGTCGCATTGTTTCGCCTATCGTAATCAGGAATGTTTTCTGTCGTTCTTTGACTCTTCCTGACCATTATACGCTACAACTGAAATCTTATTGATGCTTGTGCATATCTTACTGAGAAACTATAAGAGAGGGGAAAGGAGATGTCAACCTTTTTGAGAGATGCCTGGCGGGATTTGATAAAGATTTGATAATTTCTTCTGTACAGGATCTTTCCCGCTGGCATAGATTAACGTAGAACCTCAGGATTCAGGATATTGGGTGGAAGCTGACCACGAGCATGGGCGACGATATTCTGACTGGCCATTGTCGCCATCAATGTGCGTGTTTGCAGCGAGGCGCTGCCGATGTGTGGTACGAGTACGACCTGTTCCATGGTGAGGAGTTCGGGCTCAACGGCGGGTTCGTTTTCAAACACGTCCAGTCCTGCTCCTGCTATCTGGCCAGATTGCAGTGCTTGCACCAGTGCTTTCTCATCTACGATTGGTCCGCGAGCGGTATTGATCAGGATCGCGCCTGATCGCATCAGCGATAGTTCTCGCTCGCCAATAAGGTGATGCGTATCGGTTGTGTAGGGAACGTGAACGCTGACGAAATCTGATTGTTGCAGCAACTCATCCAGAGAGACGTAGGTGAGATTGTATCGTGCTTCTTCCTCGGTCGAGAGGCGATGCCGGTTGTAGTAGAGGAGATGCATATCGAAGCCGCTGGCGCGTCTGGCCATGCACTGACCGATGCGTCCGATGCCAATCAGACCGAGTGTGGCGTGATGAACCTCCGCCCCACAGAGGAGGAGTGGTCCCCAGCCGCTAAATTTGCCCGCGCGTAGATACCGCTCGGCTTCTGGAATGCGCCGCGCCGTGGCGAGGAGCAAACCAAAAGCCAGGTCCGCCGTGGTTTCGGAGAGGACGCCCGGTGTATTGGTGACGGCGATGCCCAGGCGTGTAGCTGCCGCCAGGTCGATGTTGTTATAGCCCACGGCCATGTTGGCGATGAGTTTGAGGCGAGGTGTCGCGCCCGCACAAGCTTCGAGGAAGGGAGCGTCGATCGTATCGGTCAACAGGCAATAGATGTAGTCGTGGCCGGGTCCCCGGCGCAGCAGTTCGTCCGCTGGCCAGATCAGCCCTTCCTCCTGATTGGCCTCGACGGTTCCCGCTGCTTCCAGGAGAATGTAAGCCGCACCGGGAACTTTTTGCGTGACAAGGATGCGAGGGGTTGTTTCCACTATGACCTGCTCTCTTTTTCTCGCTATGATATGGGTATGCTCTACTTGACGACGCTTTCCTGTTTCGGGCTGTCGCTGGGGGCGTGGACCTCCTCGATATGAAAAGGCTTGCCAAAACGGCGGCTCAACAGCATAGCCAGCGCGGGCCAGCCGTCTTTCCAGGGATTCAGCTTTTTATCCACGCGTGGGTGGTAGCTGATAGGTACTTCCACGATATGGTAGCCAGCCTGGACGAGGCAAGAGGTGATTTCCGGCTCGATCTCGAAGCGGCGGCCCTGCATAGGGAGTGCGCGCGCGACTTCGCCGGGCATCAGTTTATAGCAAGTCTCCATATCATGGATGTGGCAGCCGAAAAGGAGGTTGGTCATAGTGGTGAGGAAGCGATTGCCCCAGCGGGTAGCAAATTTCTGATGTGAGAGGTCACGATAGCCATAGACGGCGACTTTTTTGTGACCGGCGTGGGTGGTCTCTTCCCATTTGCTCACCAGTGCCGGTAGATCCTGTGGATCATATTCCAAGTCGGCATCCTGGATGGTTACCAGGTCTCCGCTGACCAGGCTAAACCCGGTGCGCAGCCCGGCTCCCTTGCCCTGGTTCTGCTCGTGTCGCTCGTAGCGATACGTGTTGAAAGGCGCTTTCTGGCGCAGTTCTTGCAGGATCTCCCATGTTCGGTCTCTGGAGGCGTCATCGACAACAATGACCTCCATGTCGAGGGGGACGTTGGCAAGCGATTCTAATACCTGGGTAACGGTTTTTTCCTCGTTGTATACGGGGACGATAATGGAAACGCGCATGATAAGATAATACCTTCCTTCGTTTAAGATGGATAATGTGTGAAATAATGATATCTTTCATTATTAATGAACGAGCTAGCGTCTAAATAGCAACAGGGACTATGCCCAAACCTGAATGGTGCCATCTGTAAGGGCGACGATCAACTGTTTGTTGGCAAAGTGCAGTGCGCTGATTTGCCAGGGATGATAAAGCTTTTGCAAGAGCTGGTTGGTGGTGATGGACCAGAGATCGATCACGCCTTCATTAATTTCGCTATCCTCACGGGCTACGGCGAGCCACTGGCCGTCGGGTGAGATGGCCAGATGGGCATTGCCGCCCATAGAGCCACTGGCAATCTCGCTATAGGTGCCTGTAATAGTATCACAGAGCAGGATTTTTTCGCTATTGGTGGCAAATGCGAGGAGGCCGGCGTCGCTGGTAATGGCATAGGGCGGCTGGCACTGGTCGCAGGGACCAACCAGGATGGAGGCAGTAATCTGTGGTCTGCTTTGGCCTCTCATGCGTGTGCGAGCCGTAAGATCCCAGCGCCGGACGACGATCATTTGCTGCGTTTCCTGGGGAACCTGTGCGCAGGAGAGTGTGACGAGGGTGCGGCTATCGTGCGCCAGAGCGCGCATGCGGATGGCCCAGAAGCGGCGGTTATCGATACCCTCTTCTATGCAGGTAAGAGGCTCAGCCAGGCTGGTCGGGGACATATGGAGATTGTGCGTGATAACATCGGTGCCGCGCACGCCCCAGGCGTTGGGGGCGCGGCCATCCGAGGGCAGCAGGGGCAGAGCCATGTGTACATGGCCATTGGGGCTGGCCTGGAGCGTCATATCAAGCGAGAAGTGGGCTGAGACAGCGCGCTGTTGCAGTCCATGGTGCCAGAGACGTTCGCCATTCAAGGCATCCCAGACGTGCAGATGCAGGCGGCCCCAGCCGGCCAGCAGCGTGCCTCCTTCTGAGAAGCGCAGCTCGCGCAGCGACTCGACGGTCAGTGAGGGTTCGGCTTCGAAGGTCGTTGCTATCGTGGCCTGGCCCTCGTGTACGTGCCAGAGCTTCCCTTTGCCATCGAGTGAGCCTGCGGCAATCAACAGGCCCTGACCAGTATGGGCACTGCTGAGGGTGGTGGTAACGCCAAGCTGGCTATGGATGAGGGGGCCGGCGCGCAGGGGGCCGCGACTGCTAAACACTTGCAGGCCTTCAAATTCGACGTCTTCCACCGGGTTGAAAGTATGGGCGCGCGGCTGTGGCCGTACGAAGCGGCGCAGATCGATGGAGCCCGCTATGATAGTGTCATAGCTAACGCGCTTCTCAGGGTCGCTCAACACGCTGTAGGCCCGGTTAATGCGCTTCATGTCGAGCGCACCAGTGGGTCCGGCCAGGTCGGGGTGGTAGCGCCGGGCAAGCTGGCGATAGGCGCGTTTGATCGTATCGTTGTCGGCATCTATTGGTACGCCGAGAATGGTGTAGTAATTTTCGGGTTTATCCATAATTTTCAGCCAGAGATTTTTTGGTAGTACTGCAGTACTACTCTGAGAGCGGCATTGGTGGTAGTATCATTCAATACCCATGGTGGTGCGGCGCCATTTCCACATGTACCAGGTAGCAAAAGTGCGATAGGGCCGCCACAACTCGCCGCGTTCCAGCATCTCTGCGCGAGTGGGACGC
>JAFMRP010000674.1 GCA_017354095.1 Ktedonobacteraceae bacterium | reverse complement strand
GTTCTCTGAGATTCGTGAAACATGTGGCTGTTCCTCCGTATCTAAATGTTCAATAGACTATCTGTGTGTTAAGGAGGATACAGCATGGGTCTTATCGAAACCGAAGAAACTAATCAATTTACTTTTGAGGCCTTCGCGGCTCATCCATTCTATACGAACATCAACCGGGCGCTCGTCAAACAGGCTCTGGCACACCTGACAGGCAGGCCACAGAATGCACGGTTGACCATTGTTGATATGGCCTGTGGCACCGGAGCGATCACACGCCTGATCGCCGAAGAGCTGGCCAACCAGGAACGTCTCGCCAGCGCCCAGATCATCGGCGTCGATCCCTCAGCGGAAGCCCTACGCCGTGCCGAGAAGGGCATGGAGACCCTACCATTCAAAGCTCAGGCGCGTTTTATCCAGGGAGAGGCGGAAGATCTGCCACGCCTGGTTCAGAACGCTGATGTCGCATTTTTCTGCAATGCCATTCATCTCGTCCCGGACAAACTGACCGCATTCCAACAAATGGCACGTATTCTTGCTCCCGATGGGCTCTTTGCATGCAACAGCGCCTTCTACGAGGGAACTTATGTCCCCGGTACCGAGCGCTTCTACCGGAACTGGACGCGGCGTGCGATTGGCTGGCTCAGGCGAGAGCATCCCGAAGCCAGGGTCTCGCGTGAAGCGAAAGCCATGGCGATGCAGTGGCTAACGCCCGAGCAGTATATCGATCTCCTGCGCCAAAGCGGATTCCAGCGCGTCGAAACCGAGCGTGAGGATGTCAACATCTCGCTTGACGCCTGGCGTGACCTGGGACAATACTGGCTCTTCATTGATGGAGCGCTCCCTGGTGTTCCGCTGGCCAAAGGAGCCGCCGCCCTGGAAGAGGCAGTCTACCAAGCGGGACAGGAGATAGGATTAACGGAGGTGCCGCGCAACTGGCTGCAGATTGTAGCACTGAAAAGCTAAGCCCATACTATATGCTACAATAGCTCCAGGGGATGGTTTGCGCCGCCCCTACTACTGATCTAATAACCTGACCATGTATTTCTGGTCACAGTAGAACAGGAGCACATTGCATGCAATGGGCAGTAGTCGCTACGGCGGCCTTCCTGGCTTCAGCGGTCGAGTTTGTTGAAGCCTTTACCATTGTGCTAGTTGTAGGTGTTACAATCAACTGGCGCAGTTCGCTGCTAGGCGCGCTGGCGGCCGCAGTCACGCTGGCGCTGATTGTCGCGATCTTTGGCGTCGCGCTGGTTCAGTTTGTTCCCATCGATATTTTACGCCTGACTGTAGGGATATTGTTAATTCTTTTTGGCCTCAAGTGGCTTAAAAAAGCTATATTACGCTACAGCGGTTTGAAGGCCCAGCATGATGAAGAGGCCATCTTTGAAGAGACGAGAGCGGAGCTGCGCGCACGAGGTGAGCAGCTTACGCCGCGCATCGAACCATTTGGCGTGGCCCTCTCATATAAAGCCGTGCTGCTGGAAGGTCTTGAAGTCGCCTTTATTGTGATTACCTTTGGCACCAGCGCCGCCAGCGCAACGGTCAGCAAAGCGAGCGGCATTACCTCCGCAGCGCTGGGGGCCGTGCTAGCCGGGCTGCTTGTCATTGTAGTCGGAGCATTGATTCGAGCGCCACTGACCAGGGTACCGGAAAATACACTGAAATTTGTTGTCGGCATCATGCTCACCACCTTCGGCACCTTCTGGACCGCCGAAGGTTTCGGCGTGGAGTGGCCGCTACAGGACGCGTTCCTGCTGATACTCGCGGCGCTCTACTTGCTGGTCTCGTTTTTGCTGGTCACCTGGCTTAAACAAAGCAGCCGGGCTCCCGTCGCGCTACAGAAAGAGGCGCAATCGTGAAAATCATCAAGGCTATTTACAACTTTCTCGTTGGGGATATGATTATCCTGGCCGGAGTAGTCATCGTGATGGTGCTGCTTGGCCTGATCCACCTGGTTACCGCGCTCGCGTTCCTTCGCCCGGCCTCCAGTGTGCTGCTGATTCTTGCCTTGCTGTTTATTCTAGCCGCGACACTTTATCGTGAAATGCGCGGGAACCGCTAACACATACTTGCGACAGGCTGAAGAGCTCCCTGCTGACATGTCGGGGAGCTTTTCGTATAAACTTATTCTTGTAGAGGCCAGTCTATAGTTGGGATTTCAGTTGACGAGAATGTGAATAACTGGTATCATTGTTCTAATCTGCGTTTTACAGGTTATTTTTTGTGGTAGGTTCAGAGAGATGCAAAAAGCTCATACATGGCGCGCACTTCTAAAAAATATCATCCAGGATCCAAAAGAGAAGCAGCGCATCCTTGAGGAATTAGGCATCACAGCTATTACGCTCAACCGTTGGATTGCGGGCGATACCGATCCGCGCCCACAAAACTTGCGCCTTTTAATCACTGCTTTAGCCCCGAAGCACCGCGACAGAATTGTCGAGCTTCTGAGCGAGGAAAAGGGGCATGGTGATGTATTGCTAGCGGTCCACGACAATACGCCGCTCGACGTCTCCACCCAGTTCTACACGCAGGTGCTGGAGGTTCGTTCTTCCATCAGCGAGAATTTGCGTTTCTGGAACCTTTGTGAATTGATCGTGAACCAGGCACTCAAGCAGATCGATCCGGACGAGCAGGGCGTCTATATCTGGGTTGCCCAGTGCATGCCACCATCGGGACCGCAGCAGAAAGTGCGCAGTTTGCGTGAAACACTTGGGCGGGCAACGTCTCCCTGGCCAGGTAAGTTGGACGAGCAGGCAATGTTTCTGGGGGCTGAGTCTCTGACAGGCAGTGTCGTAACTTCGTGCCGGCCCGCGATTGTGCAAAACATCGATGCAGTGAAACACACCCTCCCGATCCGACACATGGATCATGAAAAGAGCGTGGCCATCTATCCGATTTTATACGCGGGCCGCGTTGGTGGCGCGCTCCTAGTGGGCAGTGCTCTCATCAACTATTTCGTTTCGCCAGCGCGTACCACGCTCATTCAATATTACGCGGATCTGCTTTCCCTGGCATTTGAGCAGAATGATTTCTATTCCGCTGACTCCATCGCGCTCCATATCATGCCTCCACAGAATAGACAGAAAAATTATTTTTCACGGCTTCCACAATTGCAAACTCAGGCTATTGAAGAGGACCATCACGACACCAGCGGCATTACATTTGAATTGCGTCCCTGGCAAAAGCTGGAGTCAATGCTGCTAGAGCTGCCGATTCAGCAGGGCAGCGATGAAGAGGAGCAAGACGAGCTATAGGAATCATTGATGATTTTCACAATGGGATAGATACGCGCTGGACACAGACCTGCATTGGGCCGGGGGTTCTTTCCATCCGTGACTCGGCACTGCGCATGGAGCTGCCTGTTGTGCCACAGGGTCAATATGCTGATGCGCAGATCGACGACTATGGCCAGATGCGCCGCTCTGACTTTCCGTGGCGGCCACCGCTGCGCATGGAGGTGCGTGCTCGTGCGTCGCTGCCGGCGGCGAAGCCGGGTAAGGACCGTTTCCTGCGCGGCACGGCTGGCTTCGGCTTCTGGAATTACCCCTTCTCTGTGCGCGGCGATATCTTGATGCTGCCGGACACGGTCTGGTTCTTCTATGCTTCGCCGCCTTCCAACATGGCCCTTGTACCCGGTGTCCCCGGCTGGGGTTGGAAAGCGCAGGTGGTGCATACGATGCGACCCGGGGCTCTGCTGGCAACGGTTCCGACCGCGCTGGCGACCGGATGGGGGCGTATGACCGGTGATAGCCGACCGGCCGCGCGCTGGCTGAATCGTCTCAGCGGCGCGCACGAGACGCTGCTGGAGGCCGACCTGACCCACTGGCATACGTACATCCTGGAGTGGCGCGCTGAGGAGGCCGCATTCCTGGTCGATGGCCAGTGCGTGCTCCGCGCACCGCGACCGCCCGCGCGCCCGCTGGGTTTTGTGGCCTGGCTTGACAACCAGT
>JAFMRP010000100.1 GCA_017354095.1 Ktedonobacteraceae bacterium | reverse complement strand
GCGTCAGCCCTCCCGCATCCTTCCCATTTTCTTCTTATTTATCAGGCCGGCGCACCCTTTGCTATGGCAGCGTGTTCAGGTGCGGCCGAACGGTGTTCGCGAAGTTATAACCATTGGAGGCATCCCAGTTAATCGACCATGTCATCGCTCCACGGATGGCCGGCCAGGTCGTCGGGGGCTTGAATGAGCCACAATTGGTGCCTCTTGCCAGGCAATCAAGGGCAGCGTTCACTACCGATGGCGAGACCAACCCTCCACCAGCGGCCGATGCCGAAGCTGGCAGGCCAAGGCCAACCTGGTCCGGACGCAGGCCGCCCTGGAGCTGGATGCACGCCAGGGCAGTGATGAAATCTTCGGTTCCCTGACCATATACTTTTCCATCACAGCCAAGCATGGTGCCAGAGTTATAGTACTGGGTGTTGACTACCGTGAGAATGTTCTTGATATTCAGGGCCAGTTGGAAGTAGCCACTGCCGGTCGATTGCATATCGAGTGTCTGAGGCGCCAGGGTAATGATCAGACTGGACCCCGCTTTGGACGACAATTGCTGAAGCGCGCTTGTCATAAAGGTCGGATTGATGCCATTCTCAAGATCGATATCGACGCCATCAAACCCATAGGTCGTCATCAGTCCGAAAACGCTGTTGGCGAAATTGGCCGCGCTGGTAGCGTCCGCTACACTGATTGTGCCGTTTTGACCACCAACCGAGATGATAACCTTCTTGCCACGCGAGTGAAGGGTGGCGATGTCACTGGTAAATTGAGCAGCAGTATAGCCTCCAAGCGCAGACGACAGACCCGAATCGATGCTAAATGTCACTCCGCCCGGTTTGGATGGATCGGCGTTGGCGAAGGCCACTGCGATAAGATCGTAATTGGAGTTGACGGCACTCAACCGCATTGCAGTGGCGCCGTTGGTGAAATCCTGCCAGTAGCCGGTCAGGAAATGTTTGGGCAGACTGCCACCACATGAGGTACAGGGAGTGGGTGTGGGTGTCGGCATAGAAGTAGCGGTCGCGGTGGGCGTGGTTCCCCTGGTTGGTGTCGGCGTCGGTGTGCTTGAGCCTGCCGGCCCGGTTAACGCGACATCATCAACAAAGACATTGCCCTGCCCATACCAGCCATGCACATAAATCGTGACGCTGGTCATAGATGCCCCTGTCGTAAATGAGAACGTAAGTGGGACATAACTGCTGCTGGTGGTCCAGGTGTTGCTAAAATCATTCACCCCCAGAAAAGCATAGGGACCATTCACATAGGCGCTCAGCGTATAAGCGGTATTAGGTTGAACGCTGATCGTCTGCGTACACTGGCCCGTGGTGGAACTGCCAGGACTCATGCGCAATGCATGGGTCCCGCTATGTACCGGGCTGCTTACAACTGCGTCGCCAGCATCGCAGCTCCAGCCACTCAGATTTCCCGTCTCAAAGCCAGGATTGGTTACTAGATTGCTGGCAGCCAGAACCTGAGAGGGCTGATAAAAAGGTAGGATCGCGCTAATGCTAGCAATGATCAACAAAACGGAGAGAGAGATAAGCAAGAGGAAACGATTGGAACGCAGCATGGTAGCTCTCCTTGCAACGATGCGCTCAGCCAGCGTCCGATAAGAACACTGCTGATCCATGTCAATAGAACGACATATGACATCAATAGAGGACACACATCCTATGTGTCGACCAGGCGCGTAAGAAGATCATGGCAGTGATATTGCGCATAAAGATCTTAAAATAAGCATAATAGATTATCATCTTATTGTCAAGTTATCTATACCACTACTCTGCCAAAATCCTGTCACGTTAATTTACATTGACGCGGCTTTCTTTCTCCTTGCTCCGCCGCATGAATTTTACCAGCTTACGGGGTATACAGGCAACGAATGCCCCCGTAGGCTGAGCCCGTTCTCTGCTGATCCGACCGAACTCCAGTGCAGTGACTCGCTTGAGCGAGAGCCCGGAGGCTACCTTCCGAACCCTACCAACCTGCCCCTGTCTCTTTCCTTCACTATCAGGCGGAGCGCCTGTCAAACTTCGTTTGACGGTGTACTACACAGCCGATTTGCCGTTAGTTGTGGCATAATAAGGTCACAACGATAATAATTTTGTGATAAGGAAATATATGCTATGACAAAACAGCCAGAATATACGTTCATGGCCGTCCACGCCCATCCTGATGACGAGGTCTTTGGGACTGGCGGCACGTTTGCCCTGCTGGCAGCACGTGGCGTGCGCACGGTGCTGGTGACGGCGACAGGGGGTGAAGAGGGCGAGATCGTCGATCCAGATCTGGATGAAGCGGCTAAACAGGCCATGTTTCCTCGTCTCGCCGAAGTACGGCGTGAAGAACTACTGGCGGCTGCGCACGCGCTCAACATTAGCGAATTACGCAACCTGGGCTTCCGCGATTCGGGCATGGCAGGCACTGAAGCGAACAATCACCCTGATTCATTTCATCGTGCTGTCTTTCATGAGGCCGTACGGCGCCTGGTGGCCATCATTCGCGAAATGCGGCCTCAGGTGATCGTGACCTATGATCCCTTTGGCTCTTATGGTCACCCGGACCATATTCAGGCGCATCGCGTTACGTTGGCGGCCTTCGAAGCTGCCGGCGAAGCACGCTGCTTCCCAGAGCTACAAATGGAAGCATGGCAGCCAGCAAAGCTCTATTATGCCGTCTCGTCGCGCTCAGGTATGGCCAGCGGTATCAAAGCTATGCGAGAGCAGGGTATCCCCGGCCCCTGGGATAATCCAGATATGAATCTAGATCTTATGGGCACACCAGACTACTTGATTACTACCCGCATCGATGTGCGTGCGCACAACGAACAGAAAATCCAGGCTTTCCGAGCTCATAAAACCCAGATCGCGCCGGATGGCTTCATGTTTACACTCCCTGAAGAGGCGCGTCAGAACTTCCTTGGCTACGAACATTTTATGCTCGCTCACCGCGCTCCTGCTTCGCATAGCGGCGATCTGGAGCAGGATCTGTTTGACGGTCTGGACTGATGCCTGGCCCAGATCGTCCCATCAGGAAGGAAAAGGCATGACTACCACCATCGCAGTAGCTCAGACCCAGGCAAACGCAGATGTGCAGGAAAACCAGGATAGGGCAGCTGCCATCATCAAAATTGCAGCTCAGCGTGGTGCCCGGCTGATTGTCTTCCCGGAAATCTTCATGGCCGGACTTGCTCCGCATGAGATGACAGCCACACATACGCGTGCCGTTTCACAGCCGCTCGACGGACCTTTTGTCAGCGCGCTGGCTCAGGCCGCCCGCCAATGGGATATCTGGGTGATCTCTGGTATGTTGGAGACGGCCGCTCATACCAGTGACAAAACCTATAATACAACGGTTGTATTGGATGGGCGTGGTGAGCTGGTCGCCTGCTATCGCAAGACACATCTCTTTGACGCCTTTGGCTACAAAGAATCCGCTGCGTTCGCCAGCGGCGACCGGCTTTTTCAGCCGTTGACGACGCCATTTGGCCGTATGGGGCTGTTTGTGTGCTATGAGTTGCGTTTTCCTGAGGTGGCCCGTTACCAGGCGGAACGAGGCGTGGATTTCTTCGTAATGCCATCTGGCTGGGTCAAGGGGGCGATGAAAGAGGAACACTGGCGGCACCTGATCTGCGCGCGTGCTATTGAGAACACCGCGTACATGATTGCCAGTGACCAGGTCGGCAACCAGTTTATGGGGCGCTCACTGGTGGTTGATCCAATGGGCGTTGTGCTGGCCGAGGGCACGGAAGAAGAGTGCCTGATCTACGCCGATCTCGATCTACGGCGCATTGAGCAGGTACGCTGTAAAGTTCCCTCTGTCGCTCATCGCCGGATCGATCTGTATCGCTCCTGAATCCGGGCCTCGCGAAGATCGTTAACAGCAGATATGCTAGCTATTACGGCGTCAAGTTTCAGTTGCAGGAATCGCAGTGGGAGGTGCAGGAGGGCGTCAGCCCTCCTGCATCCTTTCTCCCGCGCCGCCGCATGGACAGTGACAAATTATCGTGGTCCACCTCCCTCATGCCCACCCGACCTGTAGGGTCACCCCTTGCGGGTGGCCGGATTGCTATGGGCCATTCTGGCTCCAGATAATGTTCCCAGATATTGTAAAGCGGTGCGTGCCGCAAAATAGCCGCACATGCCATGTACCCCTCCACCTGGAGGCGTCGAAGAAGAGCAGATATAGAGGCTTTTATCAGGAGTGGCGTAAGGTGTGAACTGAAGCGTAGGACGCGTGAAGAGCTGTAAAAAGTCCTGTATCCCTCCATTGATATCGCCTCCAACGTAGTTGGGATTGTACTGTTCGATCTCTACGGCATTGGCTGTATGGCTACCCAGGATACGGTCGCGGAAGCCTGGCGCGAAGCGTTCGATCTGTGCTTCGATGCGCTCCGTCATATCAAACTGTGAGCCGCTTGGAACATGGCAGTATGCCCAGACGGTGTGTTTGCCCTCTGGAGCACGTGCATCGTCAAAAAGGCTTTGTTGCGCGAGTAGCACAAAGGGCCGCTCAGGATGCTCACCTTTCCAGACGGCGCGTTCAGCGGCAGCGATCTCTGAGAGCGTTCCTCCCACGTGAACCGTGCCAGCGTGCCTGCAGGCCTCTGCCGTCCAGGGAATAGGACCATCGAGCGCGATATCGAGTTTGAAGATTCCCGGGCCATAGCGATAGTGCTGCAACTGGCGTTTATACGATCCAGAGAGGCGCGAATCGGCAATACGCAGAAGCTGCCGTGGCGTGACATCGCAAAGAATCACCTGCGCGGGTGGGAGCGCGTCGAGCGATTTTACCTCTACCCCGGTGACAATCTCTCCTCCCAGGTCGATCAGGTATGCTGACAGTGCATCGATAATCTTTTGCGATCCTCCTCGTGGAAATGGCCAGCCTACGGCATGGGCCAGCATTCCTAAAACCAATCCTGCTGCCGCGCTTGGCGACGACTCGAGTGGGAGCATCGCATGGGCGCTCATACCCGCGAAGATGGCACGTGCGGCGGAGCCTTTGAAATGCGATCTAGCCAGCCCGCTGCTTGAGCGGCTGGCCAGTAAACCAAATTGGGCCATCTTGAACGGGTGCAGCATCATATCCGGGCGCAGTGGTCCCTGGATGGTATCAATAATGATCTGCCAGTTCTCCACCAGCGGCTGCATGAGCCTCTTATAGTTTGTGCTGTCTCTGCCCAGACTTTTGCCGGTGGTCTCTATGGAGCGATCGAGAATCGCGGCGATGCCGTTGTCCAGCGGATGAGCCAGGGGGATTGTAGGGTGAATCCATTCAACACCGTAGCGCTCCAGAGGGAGCGAGCGGAAAAATGCTGAGGCCAGTGCCAGCGGGTGAATGGCCGAGCATATATCGTGCGTAAAGCCCGGGAGTGTTATTGCATCTGAACGGCATCCACCACCGATGGTCTCTTTGGCCTCAAGGACAAGCACTGAACGACCCGTGCGTGCGATAGTGATGGCTGCGGCGAGTCCATTTGGACCGGAACCAACAACAATCGCGTCATAGGATGAAGATCTGGTAGCCATAGACATAGTACTTTCGCCATCTCCGCTCCCTGAAGCCCTGCATTGTATACATGGGGAGGAAGTCAGAGTCTAAAGGGTCCGATCATTTGCTCCGGCGCCGAAACCAGCTCGATGGCGTCACCACTTTATAGAATACGGTGCGAATGGCTGAATTGTGCCATATATTTTTGGCCTGTGACCACTGGATTTTCTTGTCCACGCAGATGGCCTCAAGTGATACCTCTCCCTCGACTTTGAAGCGTTTTGCCAGCTGTTTCAGCGTATGCTCCCAGAAGACATCCTCCTGTTTGTGCCCACCGAAGCGCAGGCCAAGTTCGTAAATGGGATCACTGGCGCGCATCAGTACCTGGGCCTGGGCGAACACTGCTCCATTCTCTTCATAGGCACTAAACGTGATCCAGCCCGCAAACATATGACCCTGGGGAGTCATCAGCGTGAAGCTCTCTTCGTCGGCGTAGAGCACCAGCACTCCGGTTGAGAGTGGCAGACCACCAACCGCCACATTCAAGATAGCGACCTCGCCCGGCGCGATACCCGTCAGGGGACCAAAAAAGCGTGAGTGTGCGGGCCAGAATTCGGCGAAGTGCTCTTTCCAGGTTTGAATGACAGCGGCAGGGGTGACCTCGGCGCTCTGTAGAGAAATGCGATAGGTTTTCTGCCACATCTGCCCAAAGCCCTGAAGCGGGCTGGTGATCTGGCGTCCATCAACATTGAGATTGAGTGCCCCGCTGTGAGTATGTGTTACATGGAGGGTATGGGTTTTCTGCTGCGCCCAGCTGGTTGCATTGCGTGGTTGTTTGCTTTCGGATGGTGCATTCATCGACTATCCCCTTTCTCTGCATTGTGACATAGGCTTTGGCATAACTTTGCTAACTTCTACAAAATGGCTCCAAACATCGATGCATGTGGCATCAGGCCGATATACTCTCATTCATGGCGTTTTCTGGCTGGACTGGCTTGCTATGCGGCCTACCGAACTCCTGAACCAGAGCGCTTGTTTCATCAGGAAAGATGTTCAGAAAGTCAATCAGGCGCGTGACCTGAAAGATTTCCACATAATGGCTGCTCAGACCGCAAGCTAGCAGGCGGCGGTGTTGCTTGCGCGCGCGTGCGATCAGGCTGACAATCAGGGCAATACCAGTGCTATTGATATAGCTGACATCACTAAAGTTGAGCAGAATGACATCGAGTCCACGTGCTTCAGCTTCAGCGTAAGCGTTGTTTAGCACAGACTCGGCGAAGATGTTGATTTCGCCGTGCAGATCAACCACGGAGACGCTGGGTTGGTGACGTACTGTGGCCTCAAGCGTTTTGGCGGACATGAGAGCCTCCTTCTAGGTGCAAGATAAGTTCGATGGTGTGCGTGTGTTCATCGCTGAGAATGCGCATGTCATCAACCATGTTCTGGATCAGGAACAGACCCCAGCCACGCGGGGATTGGAGCTCCGCCAGCTTGGCCTCAATATCAGGTGTTTCAGGCATCTGTATGGGCTGCTGGCTCCCTCCCTGATCACTGATGCGTATGGCTAGAGCGTGCTCGGATGAGAGTACTTCCAGGGTTACAGGTACTTCCGGGTTGTAGTGGTTCCCATGCTCCATCGCGTTCATTGTGGCCTCCGCCACTGCGGTCTGGAGCTGATCAACACGACGCTGCGTCAGGTGAAAAGATTTTACAGCCTCCGCAACATATGACATTGCCAGACGTTCATTGCCTACCTCGCTGGGGATAGACCAGGTTTGTAGCGGCTGCCAGCTCTCTTGCGTTCCGCCATTTTCTGTCTCGCTGGCCACTTGTGCGGTGCTGGATATAGGAGCATGCTGTAGCGTGACCAGGGTGATGTCATCCTCCTGTTCCCAGTCATCGCCGGTAAAAGCCGTCAGTTCGTTGCGCAGATAATCGATGGCAGAGGGTTCGCCGGTATAGCTGCCAAGTAAGGCGATCAGGCGCGGGAAGCCAAACATATCGCGCGTCGGGCTATGTGCCTCGACCAGGCCGTCGCTATAGAGCAGGACATTCTCACCATGAGCGAGAACGACCTCTTTCTCTTCATACTGCATTCCTGGCATCAAACCCAGGGGCATGCCTGTCGCGCGTAATTCGGCGACCTCACCTTCGTGCCAGCGATAAGGCAGATCGTGCCCGGCATTGGCGTAGTGAAGATGTCCACTGCCAGGGTCGAGAATGGCATAAAAGCAGGTGACAAACATCCTGGGCGGGATATCCGGAAAAAGTAGATCGTTGCTGCGCTCCAGCACCTTGCCGGGAGACAGATTCTCCTGAGCAGCCGAACGCAGAATACTGCGCGTAGTAGCCATGACCAGGGCCGCGGGAACACCTTTGTCCGTGACATCGCCGATCACAATGCCCAGCCTCCCATCTTCGTATGGGATAAAGTCATAAAAATCGCCGCCAACCGCACGTGCTGGCTGATAATACGTAGTCAATTGCCAGCCAGTCAGGTCTGGGAGATCTTTAGGCAACAGGGTTTGCTGGATGATGCGGGCGACCTCAAGTTCCTGCGCGATGCGCTCTCGCTCGCGGGCCTGTGCCTGCTGATCGAGCACGAGTTGAGCGACGCGCAGTGCCGATGCTGCCTGGCTGGCCAGCGAATTAAGAAGCCCTATGTCGTAGCTAGAGTAGTCCTGCTCGCTCAAACGCTTCCCAAGGTTAATCAAGCCGACCAGCTCGCCCTGGTTGACCAGGGGGATCGTCAGCTGCACCCCGTTCGCCTTCAGTTCTCGCAGAATGGGGGAATCGAGTTGCAGTTTGTCTACTTCAACCGCGTGCGGTGAGCTGAGAAAGTAGGCCACGATTGGATCATTCGGTGCAATATTCATCGCCTGCGAAACGGTTTGTCGCGTTGGAGAGGACTCAGGCTTTTGCTGAACCTGCTTTTTTTGTGCTCTACGCCAGCGTAATTTCTGTTGAAATTTCTGTAGAAATGTTGCCATCTCGAACTCCATTGTGTTTTTTGCTTATCCCTCTATCAGAAATATAGCGCCTTATCGTTCCCAAATCGTTACGAGGATCGTTACGGACACAGAATTGTCCTGCCTTTTAGAGCGTACCAGTCTTTTGCACAATGGGCTCCAGCGCCTCTGGTAACTGGTCCTCAGTCAGTGCCGGGCGCACCGGAGGACAGAGCCAGAGTGAGATATGCGTGGGCTGCATCGTCTCCTTGATAACGCCTAATAGGTGTATATTCAGCTGTTCCAGATCGATTTCCCGGTGTAGCGTTGAGGCAAAGGAAGCCACTATTCTCGTTGCATCATATTTCTGGCGGTAGAAGCGTCGATCTACAACCTGTTGTACCCGCAGGCGCAAGGGTTGGAATAACCCTGCTACGGACAACGTGGAGACTACGAGCACTACCGAGTCATGTTGTCCCAGGATGCTCACCAGTAGGGTCTGTCCGGTGAAAACAAGTAATAGATAGATACCAATCAGGATGGCTGTTAGCGAGCCATAGACCAGCGTGCGATTGATAATGATGTCGATATCCCAGAGCCGTGAGCGCAAAATAGCTATGCTAACGCTCACGGGAATGAATAGGAAGGCCAGTGAAGAGAGCGATTCACCTGACAGCGAGTAGAGACTTGGAGGCGGGAAAAAGTCTTCGATAAAAAAACCGCCAAAGAGTGGTAGAAGAGCACAGGCCGCACCGAAGATGACCCACCTGGTCTGCCGGCGCTGTGCCAGGCTGAAGACGTGCGCGTAACGATAAACCAGTATGACAATTGGACTGCTGTAAGCAAAGATAAGTTCAATTACAATAAGGGGCAAGGGCCAGGACAGGATGTTCTGGGGACCCGGAATCTCAAAAAGGAGCGCCTGTATAAAGAGCGTACAACCAATCAGCCAGCTCCAACGGGGAGCGAGGCGACCATCAGGGAAGGTTACCAGGAAGAAGCCGAGACAGAGCTCCAGCAAATTCTGCTGGACTATCCCAAAGATGCTTTGTATAGCCAGAGGCAACGTTGAACCCTCACCTGTATTTGGTAATAAACCGTTAAATCCGAGGAAAATAAAAGCGAAGGAGGCCAGTAAGCCTACCAGCTGATCAGACTTCCGCCAGAAAATGAGCATGCCAATACCAACAAAAATCAGTCCATAGATCAGACCGAAGATCATGACATAGGTCTCATAGGCTGTCAGGGGAATATGCGCATACTTCAGCACCTGAAATGTTGTCTCACTATAAGGACAGGTAAAAGTAATTGGGCAAATAAATATCTCACCACCAGAGAGTGGCATGGTTAGATTAAAGAGCGTGAGAATGAGATTGAGGAGAAAAAAAACGATCCAGACGATTCGAACAGCGAGGAGAATCCGGCCTTGTAGATAGACTTCCCCGTTCTTGTCGTCAAGATTTGTTTCTTTTCCAACCAGCGCGCCAGCTTTTGCCATGAGCTTT
>JAFMRP010000673.1 GCA_017354095.1 Ktedonobacteraceae bacterium | reverse complement strand
CCTTTCTATCCACGCCATCCCAACGCCACCAGAACGACCCGCTGGTGGTAACAAACTTGCAATCCCCATCTGCCTGATATATAGTTGCTACATCAGTCCTATTACTGTGTCAACCTTCGTTTGAAGGATATCGTAGCGGGAGGTGCAGAAGGGCGGCTGCCTCTCTGCTCGGCTGACCGCGTAGCGCTAGCCGCGCATCCGTCAAACGCAGTTTGACAGAGTACTATATGGTACGATGGAAAAATTCTTGCATGTCAGGAAATAACAACAAGAACGTATGAACCCGAACCCGATAATACGTTAGCATCTTCCAGTGCCCGCTGGAAGATGCGTCCCTCAATCTAACTTCCCCGGCTTCAGCGCCTCTATACAGCGGCGCTCTTTGTCGTACCCGCGCTCCGCCTTTCCTTCCCTGAAACATCGTTGCTGCTCAACCAATGCACTTTATGGAAGGAAAGATATCGCGCTTATGCATAGAAAACACACGCTGCCGCTGTGGCGCAACCTGAACTTTCTCCTACTCTGGTGTGGCCAGATCGTTTCTACGCTCGGCACGAGCATCTCAAAGCTGGCGTTACCACTGCTCATTCTGGCGCTGACTCATTCTCCTGCTCAGGCCGGACTACTGGCAGCTGTCCGCCAGGCTCCCTACATCCTTTTCAGCCTTCCGGCGGGCGCGCTGGTGGATCGCTGGAACCGCAAGGCCGTCATGATCTATTGCGATATTGCGCGCTGGCTGGCGCTCGGTTCTGTTCCGCTGGCCTTCGTTTCCGGCCATCTGAGCGTGCCCCAACTCTACATAGCAGCGAGTATCGAAGGGACCGCCTATGTCTTCTTCAGCCTCGCCCAGATCTCGGCGCTGCCCCAGATTGTGCCGCCTGAGCGGGTGCCGCAAGCCTGCGCTCTGGATACTACGACGGAATACATTGGTCTGCTGCTCGGCCCCGGCCTGGGCGCGCTGCTCATTGGGCTGGCTCCCGCTGTGGTAGTGGGCGCGGCACTGGCCTATCTGGTTGATAGCGCCTCGTATCTTGTCTCGGTAGTCTCGCTGCTCTTTATTCGCGCGCCTTTCCAGGTGGAACGCGTGTGGAGAAAGCCGGCAACTCTCTGGCAGGATGTCGTCGAGGGACTGCGCTTCCTCTGGCACCATCCTCTACTGCGTATCATGGTCCTGCTCACTACAGCGGTGAACTTTCTGCAGGGCCCCCTTAGCCTGGCGACGATTGTGCTGGCGCAGGGTCCGCTAAAACTGGACGTGTTTACGCTGGGCTTCGTTATGAGTATGAGCGGCATCGGGGGTATCCTGGGAGCGATTATCGCGCCCTGGCTGCACACTCGACTGCGCTTCGGCTGGCTCATCATCGGCTCGGTGATCCTATGGGCGCTGGCGCAACTGCTGATGGCGCTGGCGTCCTGGGTGCCACCTCTGATGCTGGGCCTGCTCCTGGTTGGCCTGCTCTGGCCGGTGTATACGGTGGTCCTGGTTTCCTACCGGCTCTCCGCGGCCCCCGATGCCCTCCAGGGACGCGTCAATAGTGCTTTCCGCTTCCTCTCATTCGGTGGCGAGCCGCTGGGCACCGCGATCGGCGGGCTGCTGCTCGCCAGCCTGGGACCACGCGTGGTGCTGGGCCTGAGCGCCGCCGGGCTGGCGCTCTGCGCTCTGGTTGTGACCATGACACAACTCCGCACCGCCAACCCACGCAACACAACATAACTCTCAACCCCCGTGCGTCCTTGCGGCTGCCCTGACTGCTCCCCCACCCGGGGCAGCCTCATGAACTTTCACAATGGACGGAGGAATACAGGCAACATATGAAACCCTATCGGCTGACTCCATCCCCTGTTGGCTCAACCCAATCCCGGTGCAGTGACTCGCTTCAGCGAGAGCCCGATAGGCAACTCACCGGACCCTGCAAACCTGCCCTCACCTCTCTCGCGCCCACGGGAACTGTATCCAAGTCATTTACAGCCCTGGCAACGATGCAATTAGCGGAACAGGGGAAACTGGCATTGGATACACCTGTACAGCGCTACCTCCCCTGGTTCAACGTGGGCCATTCCTTTGCCTCTATACACCTGATTTTAGCTATGCGTTGCTTCTCTTGCTGATACTCCTGATCAGCACTGCTATCCTCCGATTTTTGCTAATTTTTCACTTGCCTGATCAGCACACAACCAGGTATAATTCCATCAGATGAGGTTTTCAAATCAATCATCACGCCCATGGAAAATGTAGGGGCCCTCCCTTGCGGAAGGCCGGAGGACGCGGGGTTGGTCTGCGGACTCAGCCCCACGGACCTCGTCACCTGGCCCTTAGGAAATGGAGGAGATCACCAGCATGGAAGCCAATCTGCCATTGCCGCAGGACAGCGAAGATACCAATACTACTAGCCCCACCGCCAGCCTGCGCAGCAGCGAAGACTCTCACACCCCTGGCACCACCATCATTACCGCGCAGCAAATTTGTTGCAACGATCCGGCGACCCTGTTGCTCAGAGATAAACTGCGCATGAATAATCTCGCGATATTTATCCTCCTGCTTGCCGTTACGCTGGGATGTTTTTATGGTTTATATACTCTTCCAGTCGTAAGCGCTAAGCTGGTGAATCAGACCGCCTTTGCTTTGCTCGAAACATTTACAGCCAGCCTCTTCTATGTCGCCTATATCTGGCTCCCTAACGCCATCTCTTTTCTTTTTAACTCCCTGGCAGAGAATAAGGTGCTTGATCACACCATCCATAGCCAGTATGAATCATCTTACGGTCAATTCTGTAAATCGTTCCTCTGGTGGGTGAACCATAAAGCATGGTGGATGGTAAGCACGGTTTTTTACCTGCTGTACCTGCTCAATCGCTATATCGTCGGTGGCCCACCTTTTATTGAACATGTGCCTGTCTGGCTGCAGCTCGTCACAGCGGTACTTGATGGATTTATTGCCTATTGCGTTTCTATGAGTATTATTCGTTTCTTAATCTCAATGTACTTTGTTAATCTCTTGTTCCGTACATTCACCATTCACGTTAACCCGCTTCATCCAGATCGCAGCGGTGGTCTTGGCGTCATGCATCGCGTTCTGTGGGTCACGGTAGCGATCATTCTTGGGAATACGCTGGTTTTCTATAATACTATCCAGATCTCTCTCGCCAATAACATCAATTCTTCAGCCCTTGATGCGATCATGCTTGTGGGAGCCTATCTCATCTTAACTCCCTCGCTTCTCATGGGCTGGCTGGCGCTCCCTCGTTATTTAATGCTGAAAGCACGTCAACAGGTGCTGCTCCCGTTGATGAAAGAGTTTCAACAGATTGCCATGACCCCTTTATCAAGAACACCGGAAGAAACCGCTCAAATTCTGGCCGATACCGATCGCCTGTCCGCGATTAAACGGCGCTATGACCTGCTGGATGCGACCTTCCCTACCTGGCCCGTGGAAATCACGCAAATTCGCGGCATCATTGCCGCACTCAGCATCCCCGCTCTCCTTCCTCTCATTCCCTATGTCACTGATGTGCTCCAGTTCCTGAGCAAGCTGCTCTCTTCAAACTAAAAACGATACCAACCCCTTTCGGGAGATCAACCTGTGGGTGTTGTGGTTCGCCGAGGGTTGGTCCCGCGGCGTTCCATTTTATCCGCAAGGGGCCTGAGTATGGAAGTCACAAGATCGTACATTTCCTGGTCCCGGACAAATCTTCCTGAGTAGGCATACCTATTCGGCCAGCTTCAACGCCTTCCACACATCTGCCATCGTTCTGCTCCTGCGCAGGGCTGTATCTCGCTGCTCCTGGGCCTGACCATCTGGCAGGAGAAAAGCTCTCCCATTCTGGCGAGAATCTTGTTGATGTTGGGATGCGCGGGGGCGGCGAAGTGCCTCGTATTTGTCCAACCGCTGCTCAATCTCCGATGGTTCGGCTCCCTGGAGCACTTGGGCCAGGACAACAGCGTC
>JAFMRP010000099.1 GCA_017354095.1 Ktedonobacteraceae bacterium | reverse complement strand
CACCTCCCGCTCCTCTCCCCTTCACATAAGCACTAACAGACTATTAAATACGTCTACATCTAAATGTAGCACACATACAACAAAAATGTCAATATATATGACGTTTTTAATAATGGGGGCAAGAGGGAAAGTATGGCGGGGATATCCCCGCCGAGATCAGTCCGGGATAGTTCTGGTCAGCGTGTCAGCCATGAGGGGCGGACACTGACACGGGCTTTTTGCGTTGTGGTGGATGGGAGGTGATGGTAGGTATAGAGCATCGCTACAATTTGTTCGGCGGTACGTTGTTGTGTGCGTAAAATCGTAAACTCGTGTTTCTGGCCGCTGTGTTCTTGCATTTTCAGCGAGCTTTTCGCGAGGCCCTTTTTGAGATCGAGCGAACGGACAGAGGCAAAGGGTACCACCAGAGCCAGGCGAGATCGAGTGGGCGGGAAAAAGAGCAAAGCTTTATCGGCCACCACAAACCAGGTTGGGAGTGCCACGCGCCGCTTGCCCCAGGGGCCTCTTCCGGTCAGACGTCTGTGCCAGAGCAGTTCTACACCGGCCTGGACCTGTGACTGGGGCAGCGCCTGAGCCAATAGCGCTCGATCGGTAGGATTGAGGCGTCCAAGAAAGTCCAGTGGTCCGGCGGGCTGTTGTGGTCTTGTGGAGAGGAATGCCGCCATGACACGCCATTGATAACGAATGGCATCCAGGAACGATGGAGCAAAAATGATAAAAAGCACCAGGAAAACCAGCATCAGGAAGAGGAGTACCAGCGGTGCAACAAACACCAGGATGACGCCAATACCCACCCCTATGTCCTCCACCACTCCCAGGACTGGCGTGGCACCGCCTCCCGTCACAGCTGAAGCAGAGGTGCGTACGCCCATTTTAGCGGCGTGGCTGAGCGTTGCCATCACGGCGCCCAGTATGACCAGTGGTAAGGAGTGGTGATCTATTCCGACTGCGCCCGCCACCAATGCGCCCGCGATGGGGCGCAGGATGGTATGCACCGTATTCCAGATCGCGCTGGAGCCGGGGATCTTGTCTGCAGCGAAATTCAGGATTGTCAGGACTGCCAGGATAATAAGCGTAATGTAGTTGGTGAGGAAGGCATATTCGGGATTAAGTCGGAAGCCCGGGACAAGATGAAATTGTGCCAGAATTCCGACGATGAGCAGGGGAAGGTAGGCATTGATACCGGACAAAAAAGCGAGGCCCGCAGCCATGCTGGAGGTGATCAGGACATCCATGCGCGACTCCTAACACAGTAATGTTATTTGCTATCTCAGCATACCCTGTTTTTTTATTGTATATGATGCAAGCTTTTTGCGCTACCTGTGATGCCGCATACTACTCTGTCAAACGAAGTCTGACGGGTGCGCCTCCCGCTCTGATTTCCTTCAAGGGAAGCCTGGCGCAGTAATTTAAGAGCGCAAAAGGGGAGGAGCGAAGTACAGATGAGTCAAACTCCCGGTCCCTGGTCCCGTATACCATAGTGTAGCTGTTTACGAATAGATGGGAGAAGAGTTTATGATGCTCCATGTTGGAGAGCGTGTCTACTGGGGCGCGCCAGAAGTCATTTATCTGGAGGGCAAGATTACCTCACTGAACGAGCAGAAGCAGATCGCGATCGTACATATCGAGCGAGCAACGCCCCATTCTGCGCACCTGATTGGCTCAAGCGTTCCATTTTCCGCCGATGGTGTCAAGCCGTTGAGTGGAGACAGCCCGCCGGGGACCACGGATCAGCGCCGGATGCAGCGCCTGCCTCCTCAGCAGATGAGCGATGATGAGAAAATTCGCAGAACGGCGGCGGTAGCCATCCACGAACGATACGGCTATAAGCTGCCAGAAGAGCAAGAAAAAGAGCTGATCGACCAGGTAGCGCACGCACTTAACAGTGATACCGCACTGCGTACACGCATTATCGCATCGATGGACGAGGTACTCAAGCGCGAATTTTAGAGCGGCTTAGGGAACGGTGTTTGTTACCATTGGCACGCCTGGTAGCGTTTATATAGTAACGTACTAGATCGAGGCCCAGAAAAAATCTATAAAAGTAAGGACAGATAATGTTTCTCGCTGTAATAAATCCTGATGCCCGGGACCAGCCGTCAAAGCCGAGAAGCAGCAGGGCAGGATGCGTGCTAAGTGGACTCATCGTCGTTGTGCTCCTTCTTGTTATTATTCTGGGGGGCTGGTTGTTTATTGGGCGGCCTCTGGCGCATAGTATGGTCGAGCAGGAACTGGATAAGGCCATGTCAGCCGCGGTGGAGAAGATCCCCACTCAGGCGTCGCTACTTCCGGCGGGAACGATGCTCCCCATCCAGGAAAACGCGCTTAACAACCTGATCGTGCTGAACCTGTCGCCATCCAGTCCGGTGCAGCAGCCAACAACCAGGATTACCCCCACCGGTATACGTATCGAATTTCAGGTATATGGGCAGCAGTGCGCCATTAGCGGAGTACCGACCGTAGTCAATGGGCAGTTGACGGCTACGAATGTCCAGGTCGAGGGTCTACTCGGACTGATACTATCGCCTGAAGAACTGACGGCCCAACTCAACCGTCACCTGGGGGACGCCCAGGCACGGCTGAAGCACTCTATGCGTTCCGCACAGTTGAAAGATCACGAACTGGATCTGACGCTTGGCGACAGTACCGCCTGACAAACCCTGGACGGATGGTACGATGAGATATCGTCCAGTTTGAGGCCCCACCGGCTGGCCTCTCTATTCCGACCGCCAACGCTGCTAGCGCAACTGGCGCGCGCCCAGGCCGTCTGCAAGGAATCTCACGCACCTGCGCTGCGCGCCATCTGGCGGCAAGGAAGACCCTTGCTATTCCAACCACCAACGCTGCTAGCGCAGCTAGCGCTCCGCGCTCAGGTGGTCGGTAAGGAATCACCCGTCGAGGGGTGGCCCTACATGTTGGGTGGGGCGAGGGGGAGGTAGTTTTTATGGTAGGCCGACTGTGTGGCGTAGGCGCGGCGGCGGGTAAAGGCAACGAACAGGGCCGGCATTAGCAGCAGCAGGACAACGTTGAGATTTATGGTATTCGCGATAATGGGCTGCGTGCCGGCGGCTTCGGCAGTGTTGTTGAGCAGAGACGTAGCTGGAGTGGCCTGCCTGAGCTGGCAGGTACTGGCCGATTTGGCTGCGGGCGGTGCGGGTATATCGCTAAAGGTCGAAGAGACATTGCGCAGCAGGCCATTATTGTCCTCTCCCAGCGGCCAGTAGACCAGGGCCGCCCGTCCGATAACATTCTGCGTGGGAACACAGCCCCAATCACGCGAGTCGGAACTGCCATTCCGGTTATCGCCCAGCACAAAATAGGCACCTGGCGGCACTTTCATATTGGTAATCGGGTGAATGGACGCGTAGGGATTGCCCTGGCGAGCGGGATCGATATAAGGCTCTGCGAGCTGCTTACCGTTAACGAAGACTGTGGTATCCTGAATGGTAATGATATCCCCGGGCATGCCGATGATACGCTTCACGTAATCCTGGGCGGGATTGGGAGGAGCGACAAAAACGATCACATCGCCACGATTCGGGGCGTGAAAGCGATAAGACCATTTATCGACCAGGATCAGCTCTTTATCGTGCAGGTTGGGCTCCATGCTCATACCATCGACGTTGAAGTTCTGCACAGCGAGACGAATGATCAGAAACATCAGAATGGTCAGGACAATGGTCTCGATGATTTCGCGCACCAGGCGGTAACGCTTTTCAAAATCAAATTCTACATCCACTGGTATTTTTCCTTGTATATGTTGTTAAGAGCACCACAGACTTCAGAGGTTTATTCTCCGTTTCTATTGTAGCCTTTCTCGCAAATAGCGGAAAAGCATGTCAACCAGTTTCAATTTGCATTGTAAACAATACGGCAGGGCTTCTTCGCATACGTAGGAAAGATTAGCTAGCACAGGCATTCCAGACGCCTGAACTAACGTGTCTACCAGTATATCGTCATAGAGTATGCAATATATGTTTCTGTAATAGAAGCTTATGGTATATACGTTTATTGGTAGTGCTTTGTTATCACGAGTTTAAGAGGCCGTCTTCGGAAGCAAAGGGAGGGGAAGTGGAAATAATTGTTTCGTTGATATTGTTTTCTCTAGTGGTCATCATTTCATTGTAACGAGCCCCACAATGCGAGTACTAGAATATACGCGACCTCTTGACGTGCCGCCATCAATATAGTACTGTTATGTGGAACGTTTGTTTGTATTTCAGGGAGAGATACATGTGGTAGTGGTCTGGCAAGACGATTGGCGCGAATGTGAATTGCTTCATTAATTAATGGATGGTTAGAGTTGTATGCCCCAGGATAAAATTATTGTTCGTGGTGCTCGCGAGCATAACTTAAAGAATATTGATGTGACCATTCCGCGCGATAAGCTGGTGGTGATCACAGGGCTCTCGGGATCGGGCAAGAGCAGCCTGGCGTTTGACACGATCTTCGCCGAGGGCCAGCGGCGCTATGTTGAGTCGCTTTCGGCATACGCACGCCAATTTCTTGATAAGATGGAGAAGCCCGATGTAGATCATATTGATGGTCTCTCGCCAGCCATCTCCATCGACCAGAAGGGCGCCACACACAATCCCCGTTCGACTGTTGGTACGGTGACCGAGATTTACGACTATCTGCGCCTGCTTTACGCGCGTATTGGTCACCCGCATTGTCCACAATGTGGGCGCGAGGTCACGCAGCAGACACTGCAACAGATTGTAGACGCTGTACTGGGCCTGGCGGAGGGCACGCGTATTCTGCTGCTAGCTCCGCTGGTGCAGGGCCGCAAGGGTGAATTCAAGAATATCTTTGAGGAGATGCGCCGCTCAGGCTATGTGCGTATCCGCGTGGATGGGCAGGTACGCGACTTGAGCGAAGAGATCGAGCTGGATAAGCAGAAGAAACATACGATCGAGGTTGTTGTTGATCGCCTGGTAATTCGCAAGGGGAAGCGCCAGAGCGAAGATAGTGGACATCCTCAGCTGCGGCGTGTCGCCGAGCGGCCTGCGCTCTATGATGTGAACGCCGCGCCAGTCACAACAGAAGAAGAGGGCAGCGCGGCAATCATTATGCAGGAAGAGGTTGACCCTGCCTTCAGGCAGCGGCTGGCAGATTCGCTGGAGACGACGCTCAAGCTGGGTAGTGGTGTTGTACTGGTCTCGGTAGTTGACGGCGAAGAGACGTTATACTCGGAGCGTGCCGCCTGCGTCTATTGTGGCATCAGCCTACCAGAGATCGCGCCACGCACATTCAGCTTCAACAGCCCGCACGGGGCGTGTCCAACCTGTACGGGACTGGGCACACAGCAGGAACTTGATCCTGAGCTGTTGATTACGCATCCAGAGATGAGCATTAAAGAGGGGGCTGTTGCGCCCTGGAGCAAGATGGTCATCAACACCAGCAGTTGGAACCTGGCCGTACTGGAAGCGCTGGCTGAACGTCTCAAATTCGACCTGAATACTCCCTGGAACAAGCTGGATGCGAAGGTGCAGCAGATAGTGCTGCATGGCTTTGACGAGCCGCTGACGATCCGCTATACGCCGCACCATGGGCCTGCAAAAACGTATACGACGCGTTTCGAGGGGGTTATTCCCAACCTGGCGCGTCGCTATAGAGATACCGAGAGCGAGGGCATTCGCGAGGAGATTGAAAAGTATATGTCTGCTCGCATCTGCCCCGATTGTAGGGGTGCGCGGCTCAAGCCGGAGGCGCTGGCGGTCACCATTGGTGGACGCAACATTTTGCAGGTGACGCGCCTCTCGATTGTCAATGCGCAGCGCTACTTTGTGGAGCTAGAGGCCGAGAGTGTGTCAAAAGCGAACGGCAATGGCAAGGTAAAGAGAAACGGGGTCAGTGATCCGCTGAAGAAGATCGACCCGAAAGGGCCGATGGTGACGGAAGTATTGAATGGACGCGAGCGGCTCATCGCCCGCCAGGTCTTAAAGGAGATCCGGGCGCGACTACAATTCCTGCTCGATGTTGGTCTTGACTACCTGACGCTTGACCGGGCCGCGGCATCCCTTTCGGGTGGTGAGGCGCAGCGTATCCGCCTGGCGACGCAGATCGGCTCCGGGCTGATGGGAGTGCTTTACATCCTGGATGAGCCAAGCATTGGCCTGCACCAGCGCGACAATGAACGACTGATCAAAACGCTGGTGCGGCTGCGCAACCTGGGTAATACACTGCTGGTCGTCGAGCATGACGAGGACACAATGCGCTCATCCGACTACATCATCGATATTGGTCCGGGCGCGGGCGAGCATGGAGGATATGTAGTTGCGCAGGGCACATTCGATGATATTATCGCCAGTTCTGGCACGCTCACTGGAGACTACCTGGCACGGCGCAGGCGCATCGAGGTTCCGAGCGAGCGGCGGTCAGGCAACGGCAACAGCCTGATCGTTAAAGGAGCACGCGAGAACAATCTCAAGGACATTGATGTAGAGATTCCGCTGGGGAAGTTTGTGGCGATCACCGGAGTTTCTGGTTCCGGCAAAAGCACGCTGATCACTGATATTCTCTATCGCAAGCTCTCGCACTTCTTCTATCGCTCACATGATAAGCCGGGCGAGCATGATAGCATCGAGGGGTTGGAGCACCTGGACAAGGTGATTGACATAGACCAGTCGCCGATTGGACGCACGCCGCGCTCAAATCCTGCCACTTATACCAACGCCTTCACCGGTATCCGTGAGCTATTTTCGCAGGTGCCGGAGGCGCGCATTCGCGGCTATATGCCCGGGCGCTTCTCGTTTAATGTCAAGGGCGGGCGCTGCGAGGCCTGCAGAGGCGAGGGCATCGTAAAAATTGAGATGAACTTCCTGCCTGATGTCTATGTGCCGTGCGAGGTCTGTCATGGCAAGCGCTATAACCGCGAGGCGCTAGAGATCCACTACAAGGGCAAGAATATCGCCGATGTACTGGATATGACGGTCGAGGAGGCCACAGAGTTCTTCGCCAATGTCCCATCGATTCACAGCAAAATGAAGACGCTCAACGATGTAGGGCTTGGCTATATGCGCCTTGGCCAGCCAGCGACCACGCTCTCAGGTGGAGAGGCACAGCGCGTTAAACTGGCGACGGAGCTTTCACGTCGAGCGACAGGCCGCACAATGTACATTCTGGACGAGCCGACCACCGGGCTGCATTTCGCCGATGTGGCACGTCTACTGGAGGTGCTGCAGCGGCTGGTCGATACGGGCAACACCGTGGTAGTCATCGAGCACAATCTCGACGTGATTAAGAGCGCCGATTGGATTATCGACCTGGGGCCTGAGGGCGGCGACAAAGGTGGCCAGGTCATCGCCCAGGGAACGCCCGAAGAGGTCGCGGAAAATGCCCACTCCTTTACGGGCCACTTCCTCAAACGTATGTTTATAGAGGAAGCTGAGCCCGTTGTGAGTGTTTCGGTAGCGAACCAGGTGGCCGCGAGGTAGCTGGATCGTCACCTGACTGGTGGGGCGGCAACGGCGCATCTTCAGCCGTGGGGTCGCCTCCCGTTGGGTGAGGATCATTCGGATCGAGCGGCTCCCCACGTTTACGCTGGCGATAATCCATCCAGATGATCAGGACCGCCATAGCAATGCCCACCAGGCTCAGACCGAGCAGTTTGTAAATGCGCGGCATGGCCAGCGCCAGCACACCAAAGACGATCGTCAGACTGTAAAGCACATAGCAGATCTGCCTGACACTGAGGCCGGTCGCCAGCAGGCGATGGTGTAGGTGGGTCTTGTCATAGTGGAGCGGCGATTGTCCACGCCTGATCCGGTTGATAACGACGATTACGACGTCAAGAATGGGAATGCCCAGCACCATCAATGCCAGCGCAACCTTCGCACCTCCTATAATCGAGAGCACAGCCAGAGCCAGCCCCAGAAACTGAGAGCCGCTATCCCCCATAAAGATTTTCGCCGGATTCCAATTGTGTGGCAGGAAGCCAAGTACGGCCCCGGTGAAAATGGCGGACAGGATCGCGATGGTATGCTGGCCCATCGTCCAACTAATAATCGTGATAAACAGGCCGGTCAGAGCGACAACGCCAGTTGCCAGGCCATCCAGGCCATCAATCAGATTAACGGTATTCATCATACCGACCATCCAGATCCAGGTGACTATGGCAGCGGGAATGGCCAGCCAGGTGATTTGCGGCAGATGGACAATGGGGTCAGGATGGATGAAGAGCGAGATTTCTGGCTGCAGATACCAGGGCTGATGATTAGGCACGCCTGAGCTAAAGGGGTTGCTGAAACCAAAAAGCAGCACGCCATGAAACCAGCCGGCAAATGGGCCCATGACAATAAGAACGGTGATAGTTTGCGCAAGCAGTTTAGTGAGCGGCTTGAGACCTTTGATGTCGTCGTAGGTATGCACTGCTACGATCACAGCGGCTCCCACGAGAAAAAGCCAGTACATAGAGCTTTCATTGGGCTTTAGCTCGGGGTCGGGAGTGTAGAAGAGCAATGAGACGACGACAAAAGCCAGGAACATGGCCACGCCTCCCAGGCGCGGAACAGGATGCTGATGCACTCTGCGCGCGGCGGGACGGTCCAGCCAGCCCATCTTGCGACAAATGGCGATCACGCCAAAGGTGAAGAGATAGGCTAACAGAAAGGCAGCGCTGCCACCCACAAACAGGAATGCGATATTATCCGCGAACCAGGCAGGGAAAGGGAAAAATATGAAGGATTGCTGGATCATACTTAGCGGAAACATACGAACGCCCCCTGTAACAGTGTGAGATCAGATTTTTATGATATAACCATTGGTAGCCTCTAGCAGCCTTGATGACAGATTTCTCTAATAGAGAACGCTGATGCTCCGGACTTTTCCGCGCGATCCCCTGTGTCCCACCCAGACTATAGCAGGTTCACTTGCAGGAGCCGATCCCAGCCCGCATAGTCTTGTGTGCAGGTGACGCGGGCCTGTGGCCACAGTTCTTTGATCAGATCGGTCAAAGGCTGACACTGCTGGTAACCGATTTCCAACAGTATAATAGATCCCACTTTTAGCGTACCAAATTCTCGCGCCTCTTTACAGAAACGTTGCAGCAGGTCTAGCCCATATTGGCCACTGAAAAGCGCCTGATGCGGCTCGTAAGCGTACACATCTGGCGCCAGGCTCTCCGTCTCTGTAGTGCCGACATAAGGGAGGTTGGCAAGCAGGATATCGACAGGCTCGGGCAGTGGTTCCAGCAGGTCGCCCTGCAGCAGGCGTACACGCGCTTCGACATGGTGGCGCTGGCAATTGCTGCGGGCTACGTCGAGCGCATCAGGTGAGATGTCACAGGCGTAAACAAAGGGCAGGCGCGGCTCTTCTACGGCGAGCGTGATAGGGATGGCCCCGCTGCCGGTGCCGATATCGGCGACAATGGGTAATCGTCCAGCAGCGATCCTGGTGCGGATTCCGGCCAGGGCGGTCTCTACCAGAAGCTCTGTCTCAGGGCGAGGGATCAGGACACGTGCATCGACAAGAAAATCCAGCCCATAGAACTCTTTATGACCCACAAGATAGGCTACCGGCTCACCGCGCTGACGGCGCTCAATCAGGGACAGGAATTGACGCTGCTGTTCAGGCGTCAACATACGCTCAGGATACGCGTAGAGGGTCGTGCTCTCCACTCCCAGCACATGCATCAGCAATACGCGCACATCGAGATTCACGCCGCGCTGATCTGGCGACGTTTGCGATAGAAGGTGAATGCCCCGCGACTGTGCCTCCCGGATAGTCATCTGTTTCATAGTGGTTGGCGACCGGCAATGCCGGTGTGCAGCGGATGCCAGTAGAGAATGCGTTCTTCACCCAGGCGCCAGCAGAGATAGACTTCCTGCCCGTCGCGCAGGCTTAAAAAGTCAACCAGCCCGGTGCCCGGATCTTTGAGTTCGCAGCCCAACGCCTGTAATTCTTCAGTGGCTGCCTGCAACTGCTGGAGTTGTTGCGCCAGCCGATCTTGAAGCGTCACAGTGTCTTCG
>JAFMRP010000098.1:891-9972 GCA_017354095.1 Ktedonobacteraceae bacterium | reverse complement strand
ATTGTCCATTTTTTGTGGTAATTTGGGATAATAAAGGACTGGATCACCTTTTGTGTCGTAGGCACTCCAGTTCTGATAGCGTTTGTCGCGAATGCTGCCGGCTGCCAGGGAATAGAGGGCGTGCTGTTGAATATCGGTATAGGTTGCCTGAGGCGTCTGAGGTGGGGGCGGTGTCTGCATAAACTGGATCAGGCTCGGCACCTGGGTCAGGGTCTGCGCGTCGAGTATGCGCTCCTGCAGGTAAGCGTTGATCAGCTGGACGCGCGTCTTGGCGTCGTTCTGCAACTGGATACGGCTCTGATCTCCCAGTTGAGGGATGGTCAGCGACTCGGTAATGGCGACGACCGCGATGAGTGGCAGAATGGCACCGATGACCAGCCAGGCGGTGATACGTACAGATAAGGAAAAGCGGCGGCGCCGTAGTGGCTTGAACTCTTCTTGCATAATCTGTCCTATTGCTGGATGATGTGGATACGCTCCAGGTCCCGGAGCAGATGATAGACTTCCTCCGGGCGGCGTCCCATCAAGCGAATTATTTCAGCGGATGTCCTGTGCCCATCGATCAGAAGAAACAAACGTCGATGCAGGCGCGACAGGCCATGATGATCTAGCAGGCGCAGCGCTTCGTGATCGGGACAGATGCGCCGTGGAACGCTGCCCGTGGAAGAGATCATGCCCGGTGGTGGAAAACCGCTGAAGGTCCCTTGTTCCTGTGTTGTGCTATTGACTGAGGCACTCTGGCTGCCGTTGGATGGCAGTTTCCCGGTCGATCGCGCCGTTCTCTCGATCTCGGTAGGGACAAAGAGGAAGCGGCAGATGTTCCAGGAACGCAGCCAGTTCAGCGCCTGCTGCCCGCTATATGGGCCGCAGCGCGCCTGTATGATCTGTCCATGTACAAAGGTCAGCTCGCCCTGCTCAATGGTTCCTCGCTCGCCTCGCTCGATTGTCAGTAGGCCCGATTTCTTGCCGAGCTGGATCACCTCGATTACACTGAGGAGCTGATCTGTAAGCGTGCCTCGTCCTGGTGTCATGAAATTCTCTATCCTGTATATCGACCTGCTCTGCTACTGGTGGTGAAGCTCTACGAACATAGCACGAATCAAGCTGAATGTTAACATATTCTCACAAACTGTACGTTGCACTCTTGATACTATGATATAACTTTTAACAGTCGTGTAGGTAAAGGGTACTTTTGGGTGGAGATAGGGACATAACTATCCATTCTGAGACTCTTATGTAAAGAAAACGATGTTGCCGGCAAATTTGGTGACCCGATTACTTGAGAAAAATCGGCTTTTTGATAGAAGAATGAGCGGCATAAGATATCCGAGCTACATGAACAGGAAAGAATGCTTCTGGTGAAATCTGATCTGTTATACTTGTGGAGAAATTCTATTATAGAAGAACTATGAGGGAAGAAAAACGATGCCAGAAGTCACGCTTCCACTTGATGATGAGTTGTTCTCCAAGTTGCAAATGGCTGCTGCTCTTGCTGGTATGGATATTGAGAGCTTTCTCGCGACAAAAATCCATCAGCATAGCGCTCAACTGCTGCGCGATGTTCCCAAACAATGGATGCCTCGGGAACAGTGGGACGCTCTCGTCACTGGCGAAACCTGTCCTATATGTATCAGTCTGCGTGCAGGTGAATATATTGATGAGTATGGATACACCGTTGCCGATCTCCAGGTGAGCCGGCTCCGGCTCAATTCGGATCAATTTACGCCTGGATATTGTGTCCTCATCGCAAAGACGCATGTGAGCGAGATCTATCATCTCTCTCAGGAGGATCAGAGACGCTACTTTGAAGACATGATGTGGGCTGCACGAGCAATTGATCGCGTTTTTCACCCCCTTAAGATGAACTTCGAGATTCTGGGAAATGCCTTGCCTCATCTGCACTGCCATATGAAACCCCGATACTATGGTGATGCTGCTCCCAGCCAGCCTCTGTATCCAGAGCAAGAAGCACACTTGCTTTCCGCCGAAGCATATGAGAACGGCGTTCGCTTGCTCCGTGAAGCATTGGACGAGATGAGTCGCTGATTTTTCCGGCTCAAAGTGCTGCTGTCAACTTGTCGCGCGGTAATTCTCATGCTATAGTGTAGGGGCATACAGAGGCGTTTGTAGATGTATCATGTGTTGTAAGCAGGGGGCCGTGTCGATGGAGTCTCGCAACCTTCCCCATGGTTTGAGAGGGTCGGATGAAAGCGCGCCGCAGCTGGAGCAGCTCTCAATCGATCAGCTGGCGCGTTCCTGCGCGGAAGAGACCGGTAAATTTCTCCGCCAGCATACGTCGAATGACCGCTACTGCCTGGAATTGTTCCGGCGCGCGATTGCCGAGCGTGATGACGATGCCTGGACCTATATTTATCAGCAGTATGCCCCCCTGGTCCTGACCTGGATCACGCAGCATCAGAGCGTGGTTCTGATATTGGGCCAGGATGGGGGAGCCGCGCTGGTCAATAGCGTCTTCGCCAAGTTCGCCCAGGCGCTCACCCCGGTGAAGATGCGGAATTTTGATTCGCTGGCGGCTCTCTTAAAATATTTAAAGATGTGTGCCCATAGTGTGGTCTCTGACGAGGTGCGTGTGCGCCAGGCGCGTCAGTTTGAAGAAACGCTTGACTCTATCGACGAACCGGCCATTGATGATCCGGCCGACGACGTGGTTTCCGCGCTCTCCGCGCAGGGATTATGGCAGATCATTCAAGATGAGCTGCATAATGAGGATGAACGGATCTTGCTCTATCTCGCCTATGTGCAGGGCTTGAAGCCGGGCGAGATCTGCAGCCAGCATCGACATCTCTTCCCCAACGTTGAAGATGTCTATCGCATCAAGCGCAATGTGCTGGAACGTTTGCGCCGCAGCCGGCGCCTGCAAACGCTGTATCGCCAGCACTGATAGTTATTCCTGAGTCAAATTCGCGGGCAATATGCCCCTCTGTACCAAAATCCGACGAACGACCGTTCATTCTTCATAGGTAGCCCGGAGAATATAATGGTTACGCAGCAAACCAGATTAGATGAGGGATGTCATGGAGTGTAGTGAACCGGGGATGATTAGAGACGAAGAGCTGATTGCCTACCTTGAGGGAGAGCAGGTACGGCCAGCGGTCAAGCGGCATCTTGCTCGCTGTCAGCGTTGCGCGTCTCAACTGGCGACATACCGGCGCCAGCACAGGTTGCTGGCTGGTAAGCTGTATCGCTGGGATTGTCCCCCCAACCAGGTACTTGGTGAATATCATCTTGGCCTGCTGGATGAGCAGCAGGCCGCGGAAGTGCGACAGCATGTAGGCGCCTGCGCGCTTTGTGCCGCTGAGGTGGCGGGGCTGGTGGCATTTCTGGCCCAGGATTCCATGCCTGTCACACACTCCCCCACGAGTAACCATCATGCGATGCGCGATATCCGGCAGGTGCTGGATCAGATGGGCGAGCAGGTTGCCGGCGGTGTGAACCGCATTATCGCGACGTTGCTGCCGTCGCCGCGCCTGAGCCACGTTCGCGATGCCGCCCAGCATGTCTCCTCCTGGCCGCGCCGCTATGGAGCTGGAGAGATCCATCTCTCGCTCCAGGTCGAGCGGGGCCGCAATGATGAACTGCGGCTGATTGGCTTTGTGACGCGCAAAGAGACCGCTCTGGAGGCGCTGCAGGGCACGCCGGTCCATCTGCTGGCCCAGGACGGCACCAGTTATACGCAAGAGGTCGATGACCTGGGGAACTTCGTGTTTTCCGCGCTGGCCGCGGCAACTTATGCCCTGGAACTGCATTTTTCTGAAGGAATCGTTGCCATAGAACACATCGCTATCCACCTATGACACCGCAAACCCTTGTCGCCGCCCTGCTGCACATGAACGCGGAACAGGGCCGGCAGCTGCTGGAAGTTCATAGCTCCGTATTCAGCGAAAATGCTCTGGATCGGCTGGTCTACCTGCTGAAAAAAGAGGCAGACCGTCATTGGGTGCAGCATGTTGAGCGTTCGCTGATCCTCTCCGGCCATATCCTGATGCTTGCTGCCCGGACGCATAACCGCGAATATCAAGCCCTGGGATTAATGGCGCGTGGCGATGCGTTGCGCCGTATGGATCGCGATGAGGAGGCCCTGCCCTTTTTTGATGCCGCTGGCGAGGAGTTTCTGGCCCTGGATGATGAAGTGGGCTGGGCGCGCACGCGCATCGGGCGCGTCAGCGCGTGCCTGCGCCTGAATCGCACGACGGAGGCGCTGCGCGATGCCGCGGCTGCGCACACTATTTTCATGCGCCATGGCAAGCTGCTGCGCGCCGGTCAGATCGATGTCAATGCCGCGATCGTGTACTACGAGCTTGGCCAATATGACCAGGCGCTGCGCCTCTTTGACCGCGCGATCGAGACCTATCTCCTGCTCGGTGGAAATGTGGACCTGAACATCGCGCGTGCACGTGGCAACAAGGCCCTGACGCTGGCGGCCCAGGGGCGCTTTCGTGAGGCGATCGCGCTGCATGAGCAGGCACGCACTACTTTCTTGACTTACGGCGAAAAAGAGGAGATATCGGTGGCGCGTGAGGAGATGAATGTCGCTGATATCTACGCGACTCAGGGCCACTATAGCCAGGCGCTGCTCCTCTACAATCGGGGCCGCGATCTGTTTTTGAAGCACCAGGTGCTGTTTGCCGCCGCCGAAGTGGCGCAGCAGATGTGTTTTTGCATGTTGCGCCTGAATCGCACGCGTGAGGCCTATGAACTGGCCGAAGAGACGGTGGAGTTTTTCCGCACGTCGCCGGGCCAGCGCCATAATCTGGCCCGTTCGCTGATGCACCAGGCTTCGGCCGCGATGATAGAGGGCGAACACACAAAGGCTTACGAACTGCTGCGCGAGGCCAGTGATCTGCTGGAAGAAAGCGGGCTGGTGCGGCTGGCGGCCCTGGCACGCCTGCGCCGGGCCGAGCTCTACTTCGCCGATGGACGGATTGAAGACAGTTTGCGCGAGGCGCGCCACGTCGCAGATGTGTTCGCTGAGCAGGAGGATCTGCCCCACCTGGCGCGCGCGACGCTGCTGCAAGCCGATATCGCCGAGACGGAAGGCGATATTGCTACGGCGCGTTACCTCTGCGATCACGCGCTCGATGTGGCGCGCGGCCAGGGGCTGCTCGATCTTCAATATCGCTGCTATGATCTGCTGGGCCGGCTGGCGGAGCAGAGCAATGATCTGGATGCCGCCGCAGCCTATTATGAGCGTGCCGTTCAGGGCATCGACGAGGTGCAGAGCCGCCTGATCCTGGATGAGCGTACCAGTTTCTTGATGGATAAAGGCAGTGTCTACCAGCGAGCGATGCTGCTGGCGCTCAAACGTGGGAACAAGGACCAGGCGCTGATCTATGTGGAGAAGTCCAAGTCACGTGTTATCGGCGACTATCTACGCAATAATATTGATATTCGTCTACATTATGAGGATGCTGCCAGCGAGCCTATGCTGGAGGACCTGGCACGCTTACGCGAGGAGCAGGCGTGGTTTAGCGCGATTGTATATGATACTGAGAGCCAGGTGAACCTCAGCGATACCGCCGTGATGCGGCTGCGTTCTGTAAAGCCAGAGCGTGCGCGCCAGGAGATGCAGAAGCGCGAGCGTTATATCGAACAACTGGTGGAGAAGATGCGCCTGATGTCGGTGGGTGAGCGAGTCACGCGGCCGCACACCGATTGGACGAATCGCATTGTAACCTCGCTGTGGCCTGGACTGGATCGCCACACGGTCATGCTGGAATATTATTTTGCGCGCGACGATATCTACATTTTTACGCAGACGCGCGGGGGTGTTGATGTGCGCGTGGTGCCACAGGCTTTGCCCGACCTGGAACGCCTGCTCTCGCTCTGGCGCGCGAACCTGGAACTGGCGGCGCAGGCGGCCGGAGAAGAGGATCGTGCCGGCGCGTTTGAGGGACTGCTGGCGAATGGATTGGGCCTGCTGCAGCGTCTCTACGCGCTTCTGTTGCGCCCGGTTGCCGATCTGCTCTCGTTTTGCGAGCACCTGGTGGTTGTACCCTATGGAATGCTGCACTATCTTCCTTTTCATTGCCTCTACGATGGCTCGCGGTTTATGGTGGAGCGGCTGCATCTCTCCTACCTACCGGCGGCTTCGCTAATGGATATCTGTCGCCAGCGGGGACAGCGCCTGCTCTCTCGCGAAATTGATCTGGGGCAATCGCTGGTCATGGGCCTCTCGGACGGTGAACGGCTGGCCTACGCGGTGCAGGAGGCTGGAGTGGTGGCGTGCCATCTCAAGGCGCCCTGTGTGCTCAATGATGCCGCGACCGCTTCGCTGCTCTGGAGCGTGGGGCCGCGCAGCCCGATCGTGCATATTGCCGCGCATGGCCTCTTCCGCCTGGATGCGCCTAACTTTTCCTATATTCAACTGTTCGATCGCAAAATTAGCGCGATTGAGGTCTTTAATCTGGAGCTTTCGTCCTGCTCGCTGGTGACCCTGAGCGCGTGCGAGACGGGACGAGCGGTTGTGGGAGGTGTGGACGAGGTGATTGGCCTGGGACGCGGCTTTCTCTATGCAGGAGCGGCCTCGCTGCTGCCGACGCTGTGGAAGGTTGACGATGCCAGCAGCGCTGAACTGATGGCTATGTTTTATGATGCACTGCTCAAGGGGTATACTAAAGTTGCGGCGCTGGCTGGAGCTCAACGGGCCTTTCTGGCTCGTGCGCGCGCCGAGACCTGCACGTATCGCACACACCCCTATTTCTGGGCAGCGTTTCACCTGATCGGCGATACCGGCCCGCTAGGGAACACACCCCGCGAGAAAGATGATGAAGCATAGCGAAGCGGGGGTGCAGAGGGCACAGCCCCTTGCCGGGGATCGGGGGTGCTACTGCTCCGACCACCTGACCGCGCAGCGGTAGGCGCGCTAGCGCCGTTGGTGGTCGGAATAAGAGACAGGGCCCCCGAAAATCACTTTATCATCTCTTGCGCGAGCCGCCGGAGGCGGCGAGAGGAGCCATTATGAGATACCTGGCACCTGAATATGTCTATACGGTGCAAGGGTGGCAGTCCAATACCCTGATCGTCATCAATGATGATGGCGTAATCGAGGCACTGAGGGAGCAGCACAACCCGGCGGGCAGTGAATGCCTTGAGATGCCGGGCGTCGCCCTGCTGCCGGGCTTTGTGAACGTCCACAGCCACGTCTTTCAGCGGGCGCTGCGGGGCCATACGCATCGCGCGCTCTCGCAGAGCGAGACGTTCTGGGCGTGGCGCAACGCTATGTATCGCGCTGCCAGCCAGCTGACGCCCGGAGGCCTGTATGAGCTGGCCCTGCAGACCTACCGCGAGATGCTGGCCGCGGGCTATACCAGCGTGGGCGAGTTTCATTATGTGCATCACCAGCCTTCGGGCGAGCCATACGCCAATCCCAACGCTATGGCCGAAGCGATCCTGCACGCCGGGCGCGATGCCGGTATACGCGTGGTGCTGTTACTGACCGCCTATGCTCAGGGTGGCTTTAACCGACCGCTTGAAGAAGGTCAGCGGCGCTTTTCAGATCGGTCTGTGGATGCCTATCTGCGACGTGTCGAAGATCTACGCTCGGCTGGTTTTCTCGTCGGCGTCGCGCCACATTCCGTACGCGCCGTTCCGCCTGAATGGTTCCAGCCTATAGCCGAATATAGCCGGAACGCGGCCCTGCCCCTGCATGTGCATGCCGATGAGCAGGTGGCCGAGGTTGAACAGTGCCAGGCGGCCTACGATTGTGCACCAATAGAACTGCTGGAACGTTGGGGGGCGCTGAGTCCGCGCACCACTGTTATACATGCAACGCATGCCAGCCAGGTCGAACTGGCGCTGCTGGCTCGCGCAGGCTGTACGGTTTGCGTGTGTCCCACCACCGAGGGCGATCTCGGCGATGGCATCGCGCCCTATGCCGAACTGCTCACTGCTGGCATCCCGCTTGTCATTGGTTCCGACAGTAACACGCGGCTCGACCCTCTTGAAGAACTGCGCTGGGCCGAGTACAGCGCGCGCATGCGCTACCAGCGGAGGCGTGTGCTTGTGCGCGATGAGCTGGCATCGCCTGGTTCGCTGCTGCTGGACTGCGGGACACGTTCGGGTGCGCAGGCACTGGGGCTGGCCACGGGCAGCATTGAGCCGGGCAGGCTCGCCGACTTTGTGGCGATTGACCTCAGCCATCCCATGCTGCATGGATGGAACGAGCAAGATCTGCTGGATACGCTCTTCTTCGGTTGTTCTACCTCGGTAATCAAGGAGGTCTGGGTGCAGGGCCAGCGGATGAGCGGCTAGCGTGGGGGATCGGATGGTTCCGCCGCTTTTTGGGCTGCGGGCCGGTGATCGTCGAGGGGACCGGGCAGCGCGTGCTCGGCTACGGCGATCAGGCGCTTCTCGTGGTATCGCAAGAAGATCAGCCCAGCGATGGCCAGCAGGATGGCCAGGATGAGCATAATGGTGCCTACCTTGCCGCTGACATCGTGAATTTTACTGCCCAGTACATAGGCGCCGATGCCGTAGAATGACGACCAGGTGATACCTCCCAGCGCGTTGTAGAGTAGGAATCTCCCCCAGGGCATACAGTTGGTTCCCGCCAGGAAGGCCGACCAGGTGCGCAGCACTGCCACGAAGCGACCGAAGAAAACGACTTTGCCGCCATGCTTGAGAAACAGGTACTGGCCCAGCTTGAGCCGCCCCTCGTCGAGGCGAATGTAGCGCCCATAGCGGCGCAGCAGACGATAGCCACCCTCTCGGCCGATCAGCCAGCCGAGATTGTCGCCCAGAATCGCCCCTAGCGAGGCCGCGCCGATGATCAGCGGCAGGGAGAGACGGTGTGTGGTGCCTGCGTAGATGGAGGCGGTAATCAGCATGGTCTCGCCCGGAAAAGGAATACCGGTACTTTCAATCATGATGAAGAGCAGTACAGCCCAGTAGCTGTAAGTCTCCAGCATGTACTGGATGTTTCCAGGGTCCAGCATAGAACGTCCTTATCACAAATTTTCGTCTGTAAGGGGAGCAGTGGGAGGTGCAGGGGGTGCCAGCCCCCTACGTCCTTTTACTGCGTCAATCTTTAGTTAAAGGATATCGCAGCGGGAGGTGCAGGAG
>JAFMRP010000098.1:0-881 GCA_017354095.1 Ktedonobacteraceae bacterium | reverse complement strand
CCCTCCTGCATTCTTTCCCCCGCGCCGCCGTAGGCGATTCCTTGCAGACGGCCTGGGCGAAGCCAGACGCGCCAGCGTCGTTGGCCGTCTGGACAAGAGGTCGGCGCATCGTCAAACTTCGTTTGACAGAGTCATAACATATAAACGTCCTCTGCTTTTATATACGTTATAGATGCCCGAATTGTGGCGGAGAAGTATGATATATTTATTTAATGATCACCATACTACAACCTCTTCTCGTTCAACACCAACTCAATAAGGTCATTGGGCCGGAGCCGTCCGCGAATCCCAGCTATATTTTGCACGAAAAGGCACGGCAGTATTACTGGGAAGGAAAATCGCCGTTATCCATCAAGGCTTTCTTCTCTGGGCAGGCTTTCTATACCCTTGGAAGTAGCTACTGCACCGTAGATGATACATCGTATCTGGTGGTGAACCACGATCAACCTTACGCCATCAACATTGACGCTGGTACCCCTGTCGAATCCTTCTGTCTCTTTTTCGAGCCTGGCTTCGCGGAAGAGGTGTATCGTAGCCTCACCACTCCAACATATCTCCTTCTCGATGAGCCTGAAAGGCCAGATCTCGCGCCGCTCCACTTTTTCGAGCGCACCTATCGGCACGATGATCTGCTATCACCAGCGCTTTTCTCTCTTCGAGCAATGCTGCATGAGAGAGGGCATGGACAGACCTGGCTGCACGAACGGTTCCATGGTCTTATGCAGCAACTGCTTCAGGTCCACTTCAATGTCTACAAAGAGATCTCAGCTCTCCCTGCGGTACGAGCCACCACTCGTGAAGAGCTGTATCGCCGTCTGTACCGCGCCAGGGAATATGCCTCTGCCCTGTTAGACACCCCCATTACGCTCAGCGATATGGCG
>JAFMRP010000672.1 GCA_017354095.1 Ktedonobacteraceae bacterium | reverse complement strand
CTGCGCGGTGCCGACCTGCAGGAGATCCAGCTGGTGCGCGTGGATCTGAGCGACGCTGATCTGCGAGGAGCACAGGTGCTCTGGCTGCACTTGATGGAGGCGGTGGTTGTTCATGGCACCAACCTCTGCGGAGCCAGGCTCGATGATTCTCATTCAGAAGTCCCCATCAGCATCATGTCTCTGTAAAACGCCGCTCCCTCATCTTGTCCATGAGGGAGCGGCTCTCATGTCCCTTCATAACGAAAGGAGCTTCTCTGATGACGACTACTGTAACACAAAAACCGGCAGGCGTCGAGTATCCCCTCGCCATCGAATGTGCGACGCTCTCGCGCTTGCTGCTGCTCTGCCATCCTCAGGCAACCATCCTTATGACACGCCTGGAGCGGGTGCTTCCTACCCCTTCCGGGGCCTGGCGACGGCAATGGGCGGTGCATCTCACTGCTCGTCGCACCGAACGGGCCAGTCCCATCTTGTTTAGCACGGTGCTGGTCGCCCAGGCGGAAGGGATTGGCCTTTTTGGGCGCCTGGTGTTTCCTGAACGCACCTTCCAGGACGATCCACAGATTCACCAGCGTGGAGAGGATCTCGCACAGCAATGTTATGACCTGCTGCTGGAGGTGCTTCCCGCACACCCTGGACACCTGGTGGTCCAACGCGATGCGCGCTACCGTCTCCCAGATGAATGGGTCTGGAGCGTTCGCAGCAGCCTGGAAGGGATCAACATCGCCTTCCAGCAGGGCTCGTGGACGCGCTCCTCGATCACGCCATCCTCTCCCGAGGAGGCGCAGCATGGATGAACAGCAACGAAGGCAACAGCAGCGCGAGGGGCCAGCGCTTCAGCCGGATGAAGCGCTGGTACGCGTGTGTGTCTGGTGCTGGTATCAAGCCTATCCCCACACCCCTTTCCCGGGGCAATGGTCTTCTTCCATCTGCCAGAAGCATCGAGCGCGAGTGCGTCGTGCCTACCGCCGACATATCACCGCAAGGTAACGCCGATGCTCATTGAAGACCCTGCATCACACGAGGCGTTGCTTCTGGTGTGCCGCCTCGATCTTCCTTTCCATCTCACGACAACCAAAGGAGTGTGTATGATGACCCACGACGATCATGATATGACCTATCCTTCCCTGCTCACGATTGGGCAGGTCGCCTCCCGCCTTCGGGTTGATCCAACCACCGTCCGACGTTGGATCGAGCGTGGAGCCCTGGAGGCCATCTGTTTGCCTCATCGTGGCAAGCGGAAAAGCTATCGTGTCGCCTTCGCCACCCTGGAGACGCTGCTGCAAGAGACTCGACTCCAGAGCCTGTCCTCACACCACGAAAGGAGCAAGCCTTCGTGCTGACACGCGCTCAGTTTGTCGCTCACCCACGCGCGAAGTTGCTGCGTGAGCACTGCCTGGTGATCGCGGACACGTTTCCTCGCCTCCTGACATCCAACCCCGCTGCCTGGCAACAGGCGGCGACCCGCCTGGAGGAGGTGTATATCGCGTTGCTGGCGCTGCACATTACGCCCGAGATGCACGCACAGCAGATGGACGTGTCCTCCTCCCTGAGGGATCATCGCCCGCAGTGGCGCGATCCCGTCCTGGTCACGGAGTACCTGGCTGGCCAATGCCTGGAACTCCTGCGCCCACCGCTTCCGACCACTCAGCACTTGCGGTTGGCAGCTCAGGAATGCTGTATCGAGCATCTTGGCCCCATCTATGTGCTCGATGCGCATCACGTGCCCATCGTGGTGGTCAAATATGTCCTCATGCACGCCTGGATCCTGATGGCGCATCATGAGCTCGACCACCGCGACGAGGACGAGCACCTCCCAGTTGATCGATCCACCATCTGAGCATGGTTCGCCACGAGCATGCGCCTGTTCCCTTCCCGAGCAGGCATCGTCCCGCTGATTTGATGTTTCTCTCTCCAGAAAATAAAACAAGGAGTACCTCTCATGCAAACGCCGTATCACACCACAGCGGTCTTTCCCGATGAAGCACATGCGCAAAGCGCCTATCAGCAGGTCTCCGAGTTCATCCGGACGCAGCCGTGTGACCTCTCCGTCTATCGTTTCCAGCTCCAGTCGCGCTGGCACATCAGTGTCCTCGGAACCCGCCCATCATCTCCTCTGCACGTCCAACTTGAAGCGCTACTTGCGGCGGCGGCAGGAAAGGCGGCAACGTTGCCGGAGGGGCTGATGGATCAATTGGTCCTGAGACGCTTGACACACGTGCAAAACGGACCGCCCTGGCAGCAACAGCATCATCCCGGTGGTCTCCGCTTCCCCTTCCGCAATCGGAAGAGGGAGTGAGGGAGAAAGCGATGACTGTCCAACCATATTCATCGGAGAGCGCCAGGCATCCCGCACGCCAGCCAAGATCGCGAGATGTCTGGCGCCTTGCCGTTTTCATGCAAAGGAGCTTCTGAATGGTCTTTCCCCCATTTCCGCTTCCAGCCCTCCGGCCAGGGAGACGCCTTGCCAGGCGTTACCGCCTCCTCCGCTTCCTGGGACAGGGACATCACGGTCAGGTGGTGCTCGCCGTCGATGAAACCAGCGGGCAGCACGTCGCCATCAAAGCAGGACGGGGCTATGCACTCCGGCACGAAGGACAGATCCTGGCACAGCTCTCCCATGCGCTGATTCCTCGCCTCCTTGACCACTATCAGGCCCATGGCCACCACTTTCTGGTCATGGAAGCGATCGACGGGGTAAGTCTGATCCACCTGCTGGGACAGCTGGGGCGTGGTCCGCAACGCCAGGTGGTGGCCCTGGTGGTGGCGGATCAACTCCTCGGGGTGCTGGCCTACCTGCACCAGCGCCAGATCGCCCACGGCGATGTGACGCCTGCCAATGTCCTGCTCGGGCGAGACGGATACTGCCGGCTGATCGATTTTTCCACAGCCCTGCCCGTGCATGACCAGGCATCCGTCATGTTTGCTGCCCTTCGTCTCTATGGAACACCGGGCTATCTGGCTCCCGAGTGTTCTGAGGGCGCACTGCCCGCTCCCCCAGGCGATCTCTTTGGACTGGGGGCCACGCTGTACCACGTCCTGCTGGATGAGGCGCCCTTCTGGATTGCTCAGGTGCGGCGGCTGCCACAGTACCGCCACAGCCAGCTCGGGGAACTTGGTTCCCTGGTGATGCCGCTCTTGCATCCCCATCCGTCCCAACGACTCACGCAGGTGGAAGCCCAGCGGCGGGTGTGCCGGCTTCGCTTCCACCTGCACTCCGTCGTAGCTCGGCAACTGGCGTCGAAAGACACGCCTCCGCTGGTCGCGGCGGCATTGCGTACCTGGTTGCGTCCCTCGCCCCGACCGGTTTTTTCGCCAGGATCATAAGCGCTTGCCATGGGTGAGAACACACCGTTGTCCGACCAGCACCGCTTGATCCTCACGCTCTCCCTCACGACCTTGTGATCCATACATCAGCAGGCTTGTGGGTACCGCTGCCCTGCAGGTCCTGCGCAGACAACCAGAAAGGACGATTTCCCATGACAACTTCTTCAACCACGACGCAGTTTCCCTATGGTCAGTGTGCCGTTGATCCCATGGTTCACCAGCGCTACCGCGAGAGGGCACCCCAGCTCGCGGAGCGGTATCCATTGCCAGCGTGGTTGCCGCGGCATCATCCCCTCCTGCAGCGCGTCTGCGGGATCTGGCAGGTGTCGGACGCACCAGCGCCCTGGTGGACCGATTTTCTCGCCTCGTTGGAGAGGACGCCGAACGCCTGCCTGTTGCCGGTCCTGCGCGATATTTCGCCGCATGAATTTCGCGGTGGCGCCATCCAGGATCGCCGCTGGCGGCAGTTCAAACAGGAGCACGGCGCATGGCTCAAGGAGCACCAGCTCAAAAGTCCGAAATTCGGGCATTTGCTGGAAGCAACCGACTGGAACTGGTGCTTTCAGCAGCGTGGACCACAGGAGACGCCGACACCATATGATCTGGTGCTCTCCTGTGCCCCGGAAT
>JAFMRP010000671.1 GCA_017354095.1 Ktedonobacteraceae bacterium | reverse complement strand
TTGATGCTACCAGCAAATTTTGCTATTGCTGAGCGAACGCCGAGCGAGACACAAAAGATCATCGCCAATCAGGTTGAACTAGGAGCTGGATATTATGAGCAAGTAGGTGTGCAATCACATGAGAGCTTTCGTCTTTCTTTGTGGCTGACGGTGGCTGGAGGAGGGATCTTTCTCATCACGATGATTGCGACCGTTCTCATCACCTTGGAGCAAGGGAATAGCACGCTCATCACGATTCTTGGGTCTGTAGCCGCTGCCCTCACGGAGCTGTTAGCAGCCTCAAATCGGTTATATAACCATGCATCCAAGCAATTTGCTGATTTTCAGGTGGATCTCAACCGCATCAATTGTGCCTCGATCAGCTATGCGATAGTGAGTGATGAGGGATTTGAGAAGAAAACGGAGAAGCAACAAGATACCATTATCAAAATTATCGATGCCCTTCTTCGGTCATAAGGCACTTGTGTGATTTTGCAGCATATTGTGGCAAAAATGAGCGCGATATCCTTCACAAGGGGGATTTGAGTTGAAATGTGAGACATCTCACCATCTGAGTTGGCTTGTAAGGAGCATCCGTGGAAAAGTCCCTCACCCCGCGCCGATTTTCTCAAGTTGGCTGGGTTGAGGGTGGAGCATCTGGTCGGGCGCTTTTGTGTTCACAGATCTACTGCCAGGATATCGGTTCTTCCGCAGGCTCGCTGCTGCTGGTTGGCATGTGTTGTTGGTCTTGCTTACCTCGCCCATAATCCTCCGGTTTGCGTCATCCAGTCAGCAATCGCATTGGCAGCACGGTCGATGTGATTGTCTGAGATATCGAGTACCAAGGTGGGAAGGAGGGATTCCTGACTCAACCGACGCACCAACTCTTGTTCTTGAATGAAGACCTGGACATCCTTGTATTGGGAAGGGTTGCCGGACACCTTGAGCCGAGCCTCACGCGCCTGCTCAAAGGACTCAGGCGAACGTACGCAGAGCACCAGATGGAAGCCGATGGCAGCCAGACGTTCCTCCAACCAGCGAAAATCGTAATCTTTTCCATAGGAGGCCAGTTGATAGGCACGGGTGGACAGGTGGAAGCGATCCACGATCCAGGAGTAGTAGCGCTGCAACTCGAAGAGATGCATCCACGTCCGGTAGGTTTCCATAGCCAATTCCTCTTGCTGCGGCTCAAAGTTGATCAGGCCCTGTCCCCAGGGCACGTTGCTGAATGCACACCACTCGGCGGAAATGAGCGGGGAATGGTAGCGGTACTTGCGCGGGCCGACCACACGGGGGTGTTCATTGAGGGCAAAGGCGAGCTCGGTTTTGAGCGTGAGACGTGTTCCCTCCAGAATGATCTTGGGGCAGAGCTTTCCTGACATGTTTTGTACTCCGTTCTGCTGAGTGTTGCTCAGCATCGTTCTGGTCTGGCCATCACTTGGTTCCTCACGCGTGCCTGTGAAGCCGCCTCCTGTCTCAGTAGGGTAGGGTGCGCTTCTGCTGGCGACGTGGTGCGTGCCTCTTGCCTTTGATCCCGGCATGCGACGGCTGCTCGGTCGGAGATCGCCGATGGCGAGAGGCTGCTGTCGTTCTCTTTGGTACGATGGTGGCGTTGTAGGCTTCGACCCAGGCACGCATGCCTTCTGGCGATTCCATATCAAAGCCCGCCTGCTTTCCCATCACGACAAAGGACTTGGCCATGCCAAAGTGGGCTGGCTCCTGCAACTCGCGTTCCAGGCGTCGTGCGGCCTGTGACGTCAAGAGGGCCAGCATCTGCTTGGCTTGCGGCAACTGGTACACACGCTGGAGAAAGCGCCAAAATGCCCGTAATTCGCCGATGATCTCCGCTCCGTCTCCCCTCTCAGTGATGACTTTGCGTGGGAAGAGGCCAAAGACGACTTCTTCGAGATCGCTGGTGGTCATCGTTGGAGGAGTCACGCCAGGGTAGTTGATGGCATAATGGATCATCGCCCCGGCCCAGCCCAGTTCGGTTCCCGTCTGGGTAATCGCTTGTCCTTCGGGCGAGGCGGCAAACTGCTCCATCAAGGCATGTTCATAGCGCACAGCTTTCTCGTCCAGATAGGTGCCCTGCTCATCAAACACCGGTTCATTGATATGAAATGTCATCTTCATCGTCCTCCTACCTTCGGTTCATTGTGGATGGTTTCGACACCCCACATCTGCTTCAGTACCTGCTTCAACCTCTTGCACCTGCTCTCCGCACGACAGAAGACGCGAGGATAGCCGCGCGAGCAGGCTCCTTGCTCAAAGACGAAAGAGTGTGCATAATTTGCCTCTTCTACGCGGGCCATCTGAACAGTTACTAAAATCCTATCATAAAGCAATTTGTTATATTTGGGTCCCGACATAAAAAAACCTTAAAATTCCGGTAAGGGGCTGATGGGCACGGACAAACCCAGATGTTTTCCTGATCTCCTTTTTGACCGTGAGGCCATGGCCTCACGGTGAGCACGTTCTTGCTCGGCTGGAGACCTTCTTCGGTAAAATCGACTTGAGTGCCTTGAGTGTAGAGCTCTTGCAAAACTTCAGAAAATATGGTATATATTATATACGTCTACAAACGCGCACCTCAAACAGACACCACCTGTTTGTTGACATCCCCCCCCTTTACTCATTCAACACGTCTCTGATCGTGGCGTGAATAGGCAAAGCTGTTCATTGTTTTCAGAGACACTCTATTAAGAAAGAGGGGACTCTATGCCTGCTACTCATGACATCGAAACCATCTTCCTCAAACTCCGCAAAGACTATCCCAGAACCTCCGGTCGTCAGGCGGAAACACTCTGGAAGGACATTGTTGCCGATCTGGTTGATTTGGGAGGCAACGCCGTCCAGCCACTGATGGCTACACTGCATGATCGTGATCGCTCGGTACGCAAAGCCAGTGCTCAGGCACTGGGGAAAATCGCCGATCCTCGCGCTGTCCCTGCTCTGATCTCTACCCTAGAAGACAGAGCCCGCTCTGTCCGCCGGGCTGCTGTTGAAGCGCTAGGAAACCTCTCCGATCTTCATGATCTCCAACCGCTCATCCAGACACTCCAGGATGAGGATGCCCAGGTCCGCTCCTCAGCGGCACGAGCTCTCAGCAAACTGGGCTGGCAACCTGCCGATCAAACTCAGCAAGCGCTCTTTGCCGTTGCCATGACGGATTGGGAGGATGTTATTGCCCTTGGAAAGGTGGCTCTTGAGCCGCTGAAAGTGGCCCTGCAAGACGAAGACAGAACGATCCGAATGGAAGCCAGGAACGCTTTGCAGACGATCTCCCATTCTCACCACTCGCAGCGCTCGGAAGACGGGCTACAGCAATGCTGAAAAGAAGTAACGAGGCTGGAGGGAAACTCTTTCCTCCCCTCGTTGGTGTTCTTCATCCATGGAAAATCACAGGGACCCGCGTCTGACCGATATCCTCTGATCGCGCGTACCTTGAAGAGATATGAGCTCGTGTAGAGCAGGAGCAAAGAACCATGAAAACGGCAAAACAGTGGATTGGAGAGGCAACTCTCTCTTATAAAAGAGGCAAATACTTTCAAGCAATCGATGCCTGTGGTCAGGCGATAACACTTGAACCTCAGAATGCCATGGCTTATAACTGGCGAGGTATTACCAATGTGAATTGCATGAGTATCAGCAAGCGCTCGCTGACTATACCAAGGCCATAGAACTTGATCCTGGCTGTGCTATCGCTTACTACAATCGAGGTCTAACCCATCAGCATGTGAAAGACTACCACCGGGCCATCGCTGACTTCACTCGTGTCATTGAGGGTCGAAACTAAATCATTGGTAGAAGTCTCCGATTAATCGATTGAGCTCGATAAAGAGCGCGGACATTGACCACCAAATAGGTGAGTGTGTTGAGGTTAGCAACCGATCGACCATTGCGCACCCGGGGACGCTCGATGCCTAGTTCCTTGGCCTGGCTATTGATGCGTTCGCAACTGGTACGTTGGGTGGA
>JAFMRP010000670.1 GCA_017354095.1 Ktedonobacteraceae bacterium | reverse complement strand
AAAAGATCCCAACGGCGTCTACCGGCTCTACTACGACTTCAACGAGCCAATCACGAGATTGGTTCCCCATCGTATCCTTGCGCTCAATCGGGCCGAGCGTGAAGACGTGCTGCGCATCAACATTACTCTGCCGTACGAGCAGGTACAGGGCGATATGCAACAGCAATATCCCGCCCGCGCGGGTTCTCCCTTTGCCCGCCTGCTTGAAGATGCAATGGAGGATGGCTACAAGCGCCTCCTGGCTCCCTCGATGGAGCGCGAGGTACGCGTGGAACTGACCCGCCAGGCCGAGGAGTTCGCCATCAATATCTTCGCGGCCAATCTGCGTAACCTCCTCTTACAGCCTCCTCTGCGTGGCAAAAAAGTACTTGGCATCGATCCTGGCTATCGCACCGGCTGCAAAGTTACGGTCGTCGACGAAACCGGCAAATATCTTGTCTCCGACACTATCTACCTGCACCAGTCCGACCGCGCGAAGCACACGCTTCGTCAACTCCTTGACGATCACGCCATCAGCGTGATCGCCATCGGCAACGGCACCGCCTCGCGCGAGACCGAGCAACTGGTCGCCGGGCTGATCGGCGAAATGGAGAATACGACGAAACAGCAGATGGGCTATGTCATCGTCAATGAGGCCGGTGCTTCTGTCTATTCGGCGTCCGAGGCGGCGCGCGAGGAATTCCCGACCCTCGACGCTACACAGCGCGGTACAATCTCTATCGCTCGCCGTCTGCAGGACCCTCTGGCTGAACTGGTCAAGATCGACCCTAAGGCTGTTGGTGTTGGCCTCTACCAGCACGATGTCGATCAGAAGGAACTGGCGGCCATGCTCGATCGCGTCGTCGTCTCCTGCGTGAACTTCGCTGGCGTCGATCTTAATTCGGCCTCAGCCGCTCTGCTCAAGCACGTTTCAGGCATCAATACGCGTGTCGCTAATGCCATCGTCAAGTATCGCGAAGCACATGGACCATTTAAATCGCGTGAGGAGCTGCGCAAAGTCTCCGGCCTTGGTCCCGCAACCTTTGTGCAGGCGGCTGGCTTTCTCAAAGTAGCTGGCGGCAACGAGCCGCTGGATAATACCTTCATCCATCCAGAGAGCTATGATGCCGCCAGGGTACTGCTGGAGATGTTACCCAAAGCCGAGAGTGGCAGCAAACCTTCTGAACGCATCGCGCGCTTCCGCCAGTTTATCAAATTGCAGAATAGCCTGGGACGCCAGAGCCGTGGCCAGAATGGCGAGCAGGCTGCCTGGAGCGATATCGCTAAAAAAATCGGCGTTGGCCTGCCCACCCTCAACGACATTCTGGAAAACCTGGAAAAACCTGGCCTGGACCCTCGCGATTCTCTGCCCGCTCCGATTTTGCGCCACGACATCCTGAAGATGGAGGATCTCCAGCCCGATATGATTTTACAGGGCACTGTGCGTAACGTCGTGCCTTTCGGCGCCTTTGTCGATATCGGCGTCAAACAGGACGGTCTGGTGCACGTCTCCGAAATGGCAGATCACTTCGTCAAAGACCCGCTCAGCGTCGTTGCCGTTGGCCAGGTCATACAGGTGCGCGTTCTCAGTGTCGATCTGCAGCGCGGTCGCGTCCAACTCAGCATGCGCGACGTACAATAGTGTGAGCGCAGGCCACCCGCGAGGGGTGGCCTGCCTGCTACGCGGACTGCCCGGCCTGGCGCAGAATCTCTGTGATCTGCTGAAGGTGCATCTGGCCGTGAAGCAGACCGAGCGCGCAGGTACTGATTGCATTCATGGGACCAAAGGTGGGAATGCGTAGAGACGCCACTTGCAAATTGGGTTCATCCGGCCAGGCATCAAGGAATGCCGTCGCCATGCGGCGGCTTTCAGCCAGGCGTGCTGTGACCTGTCCTGCTGTCTGAATGCTCTCCCAGGGCGTTTCGTACCGCAGCCTCACATCACCAGCGATCTCGATACCCCGCGCCAGTTGGGCGGCAATCGCGAAGCATTCCTCCAACGTTGCCGTCAGATGGGCGACGACATGGCCCAGTGTCCATCCTTTTTCGTCCCCAGATTGGGCTTCTGGATCGTTTGGCACAAATATCACCGCTTGATCAGTGGCACCCGCGATAGACGTCTGAATCGTATCAAATAGTTCCTTTATTGATGCCCGCAGGTCTGCCTGCGTCAGCGCCTTTGTCTGTTCGTTCAGCGTCATTGTTCCCGAACGCAAGGCAGCAAAATCTAACTGCAGCATACAAGCTCCTTTACATGTACCGTTACAGGAAAATCAAAGTGTACAGGTCATGCAATCGATGATGATTTGGCATATCTATCACCGTCTGCATAAGTAGAATGGAGAAGACAAGACCTCCTGATCTTGTCTAACCACTTCATTTATAACTATACCCCCTTGAAGTAGATTATGTCGAGATCTGTAAAGAGCAATGCGTGTCCAATATAATCTCTATGCCTGTGCTGGCGTGTCTTCCGTCCCTGCCCCTTGCGAAACGGGCAATGGCTTTTCATCTTGCAACACATACCTCTCCGCCCGGCCCAGCGCCGTAAAACTAAAGCACAGCGGGATCAGAAACGTCAAAGTGCCAACCATCGCATACAACAACACTACGTTATGTGTCCACTGCAGCACCAGCCCGCCGCCAATCGCTCCCAGCGGAATAGCCGACCAGGCCAGTACGCTCGCGATACTCATAATCCGTCCCAGCAAATGGTCCGGCACAATCGCCTGTCGTAAACTGGATGTATTGATGTTAAACAACATTCCCATCCCCCATCCAAGCCCGAGAAAGATCAGCGCTAGCCAGTACCACTGTGTAAAAGCCAGCGCTACCTGTGCCAGGCCATCCAGCATTAATGCTCCCAGTGCCACCACGCTGAACGACCAGCGCTTGCGCAACGGACCTGCCAGCAAGGAGAAAGCCACGATTCCAATGCTCGTAGCCGAATAAATCCACGCGATCTGCGAGTTATTGGCCTGCAGCCGCTCTGTGGCAAAAACCACCAGTTGCGCCATCGCTGCTGCATTTACCACATTCACTAGCGCCATCATTAACGAGATATTGCGCAGTACAGGATGCTTGAGCACATAGCGCAAACCATCCAGCGTATCGCGCAGAATACCCTGTTCGGACCCGGCCTTCGTGCCACTGGCGTTAAAGCTCCTTTTTATCAGCATCAGCGACAACGCCGAAACAAGAAAAGATGCTCCATCCAGCAAGGTCAGCGAAGATACCGGTATCACGGAGACCAGCACTCCAGCCAGTACCGGCCCCAGCACCTGCGCCGCCGCGTAACTGGCCTGAATGCGACCGTTGGCCGTCACCAGGTTATCCTGTTTTACCAGGTTGGGAATCGCGGCGAATTGCCCTGACTCAAAACAGATCGTCAATGTGGAGTGTAGAAAGCCCACCGCGTAGATCCACCACACCGGCAGCATATTGAGCAGCGCCAGCAGCGCAATCGTCGCTACCACGACACCACGCCCGGCATCGGTTAAGATCATCATGCGCTTGCGATCTATACGATCCGTCCAGGCACCCAGAATCAGCCCGAAGAGCAGATAGGGCAGAAAATTGGCAGCCGTCGATATGCCAAGGTTGAGCGGCGAACCGGTCAGCCTGTAGACTAGTAGCGGCAGCGCGAAAAGCGTAATCGAGTTGCCAAGATTAGAAATTGTCTGCCCCACCCAGTATTTCCAGAAATCACTATTGAAGCCAGAGGTCGAAACCTCTAGCTCTGCCTGCTGAACTTCCATGCAGCGTTACTCCTTTATCCAGTATTAGTAATAGCCATATCTATCACTTGCTATATGCATAAATTGTCGCTTTTACGAGAGCATTTCCAAATTGGGACTCACACTGTACCAGTTTGGAAATGCTCTCCCATATGGTATCAGCGATGCTGTGAGAGGATATGATAGGCGAAACCCAGCATTCGTTCCTGGAATGTAATCCACTGCTCAATCGCTAATC
>JAFMRP010000669.1 GCA_017354095.1 Ktedonobacteraceae bacterium | reverse complement strand
CCATACTACTGACAGCAACCACAACAGCAGTACCCGCAGCAGCAGCAGCCACAAAAGCCGTATAATTATGGTCAACCATATCAGTGATAGCCTGACCCCATGGCCATCCGCATCAAGGTGAACCGGACGATGGTGAGCCAGGTTACTAAAAGTCGCAGCCCGTGATCTACTGTCTTTCAGGCAGGTCACGGGCTGCTTCAGTTAGTCCTCCCCGTCGGTTGCTCCGGAGCCGTCAGACTTCGGCCCCCTCGAGAAATAGTGATTGAAGTTTGCCTTTGCCACATCGAAACCATAGAGCTTTTCGTGGGTCTCTTCGCCAAGTTTCTCGCTAGCAAACTCTGGTCTATTTTGGTCGAGATATTTTTCCGCCTCGTCTAAGAGGTCTTTGCGCGTAGCCAGAGACGTTTTCATGTCGCTTACGTAGCTAGGAGGAAGGACTCCCACGTTTCCTCTAGCTTCCTGCGCGTCTGTGAGTTCCTGCTTTAGTTTGTTATATTCCTGCGTATCTTCCTTAAGTACTTCCCTGGCAGTACTATATTCACCTTCCCTTATTTCGGATGCAGCTTTTGCACTTTCTGTTTTGCTCTCTGCATAGAGAATTTTTGCTGCTTCATCCCAGGATATACCGCCTCCATCAGGGCCTGAAAAATGCTCTCCATCCCCTCTTCTTGTCATGTGTTGCCTCCTTGCGGTAAAGTTTTTATTTGCTATACTATGCGTCTAATCATGTCGGCCTTCAATCAGTGAGAGGAGAAGACGATGAAGGTGACACTCGATGTTTTTAGTGGATGCCCTGGATAAGCGTGTTCAAAGGGGTAATCAGTCTTTCCGAAAATGGACAGATAACCAGCTACGACGATAGCAACGGTGTTGAAGACTGGTTGATTAGGATAGCCCATCAGCAGGGCTACGGTACTATCCTGGATCAACTCAGTGGTAATGCGGATACGCACCTAAAGCTCTAGTGTTTCATCAAACAATTGCGCTACCTGGCAACTGAAACCCGGAAGGTGTGGGGATTCCAATGTATCGTCTTCGTAGAAGGTTTCTAATTCTCCTCCTCTGCGTATTGCCGCTATCATGTGTACATCGTAGCATAGTTCATGCCCATTGCCAACTACGAGTTATCCTTGTGATGTGATACAATAAATATCAAACTTGTTGAGTCTTTGCCTCGCACGCAAAATAGACTGGATAGGTTCCACAAGAAAGCAAAAATCTATGAGTATCAACGAAAAAGACGCATTGGACGCCTATTCCAGTGCCGTAACAACGGCTGCGGAGCGTGTGGGGCCCGCGGTGGTACGCATCGATATAGATCATGGCGGCAGGCGCGGCGGACGCTATGCTCCCCCCTCCGGCTTCAATGGCGGCCTCGGCTCCGGCTTCATCTTCGCTTCCGATGGCCAGATCCTGACCAATGCCCATGTCGTGGAGGGCGCGCGCCGCATCCGAGTCACTCTGGCCGATGGACGCACATTCGATGCCGGCCTGGTGGGGAGCGATCCAGCTGTGGATGTGGCCGTGCTGCGCATCGGCGCCGATCACCTGCCTGTCGCGGAACTGGGCCGCACCGTCCTGCGCGTAGGCCAGCTCGTCATCGCTGTCGGCAACCCCTACGGCCTCAACTGGACCGTGACAGCCGGGGTGGTCAGTGCCCTCAATCGAACGCTGGATGCCCCCGGCGGCCACCGCATGACCAACCTGATCCAGACCGACACCTCCATCAATCCCGGCAACTCCGGCGGACCCCTGGTGGACAGCCAGGGACGCGTGGTCGGAATGACCACCGCCATGATGCCAATGGCGCAGGGCCTGGGCTTCTCCGTGCCGCTCGATACGATCAAAACCGTCGTCGCGCGCATTGCCGGCCAGCGTGCTGCCTCCGCCGCTACCCTCTCGCTCGGCGTCGGTGGTATGCGTGTGCGGCTGGACGAAGCCCTGCGGCGTGGCCTGAACCTGGCGCAAATCTACGGCATGGAAGTGCTCGAAATTCGTCCTCGCTCTCCCGCCGAGCACGCCGAACTGAAGCGCCTGGATATCCTTGTTTCCGCCGATGGCGAGCCAATAACAGAACCACGAGACTTACAACGCCTCGTTCGCCGTCATCGCAGTGGCGAAAAGATCACCATCAGCTTCCTGCGCGGTGGCAAACTGCGCCGCGTCACCGCCATCCTCTAACCCCTATCAATCCCTCCCACCTCTCTCTTGCCAGCGGAGAAATGTAAGGCCACCCCTCGCGGGTGGCCGGTTTCTGGCACAGAGTTTCCCGGGTATAGCTGCCTGTACCCGTATCATATGAAAGGATACAAACTCACTATTTTTAATAATACGCGTGGAATTATCGTCTAAGTACTGGATTGACGATAAATAAAGGAGGCGACAACTATGGGTTCTGCAATCCCGTTCCTGGTTTTCCTGCTTGTGATCGTGGTGATGGTTGGGGGCGGCATGTGCTTCTGCCTGTTCCTGTATACGCGTGGAGTGTTTCGCTCACGACGCTTTGCCTCCGTTCCCGTCACGGAGCGAGTGCCTGAGAACATCTATATGAGCCTTGGCGCGACAGAACGCCCGATGAGCGAGACCATACGTAGAGTGTTGCTTGCTATCATGATCGTCCTCGTATCGCTCAGTCTTCTGCTCAGTATGATGATAACAGGGGGACACTAGCCATGAACGTCCCCTGGCATGCCGGCTCTGCCTCAATTATCGAACCCGCCTGCGATATGCGACAACAAAGCAGGCGGGTTCGACGTTTTATCTGCAATGTCTTATCTCAATATTTCTCATCAGGCTCATCAGAGCCATCTCTATTGATCAGAACCATCTTTATTATTGAGAGGAAGATCGATTGTATTGGTTCCACTCTGGATTTCTAGCATGTTTGTCCCTTTAGGTATTGACACGGTTTCTTCTAGCTCTCCGTTAGGTTCCGTGTTAATTCCTGCCCCTTCTCTATAGAGTTCCTGTGAAAAGCCGGGGCCTTTTGCCGAGACGCTAATAGGTAGCCCGCTCTCAGTGTTATTTACACCAATGGATAAGGTGTTGTCTGAACCTCGCACAGCGTCGACGTCTATGAGCTTGTTGTTTCCATCGCCAGCTGACATGATTACGCCGAACCCAGTGTTTTTCTCTATGCCATCCCTGGGGAGAGAGACTAGAAAATCAGGTAGGCCATTCTCTTTCCAAACGCCAAGCTGGTTATCTGGGGTATTATCTTTTCCCAATGCTAATTGAGCGTTTTCTCCTGGAGTCACTTCAGCTTTTCCCACCTTCTCCCCACCCTGGCCGTAAAGCTCCGTCACCAATTTTCCAGCGCTGGGATCTCCCCCCGTACTCACCTCAACATCTCCATTAGCTCCCTTCCAACCGGTGACTTCTACCCGCTTATTACCAACAGAGAAATTCAAGTCGGCGAGCATTGTCCTGCTCGCGTTTGGCTCATGTTGGACTTGCTCTGGCCTCGTGTCATGATGGTCAACAGCGTCTTTTACCCCGTATCCCCCGGCAAATCCAGCTAGAGCCGCTACTGTGAGTCCTCCTGCCACTAATGGCTTCGACAGGTTCAATCCACCCTGATCAGAAGAAGTCGTTGCATCTCCAGCCTGTGACTGATCGCTTGCCCCTGTATGCCCCAATTCAGACACGCCCTGCCTCCTTCATAACCGGGCCGCCAGATACCCCTATCTTTCAAGTAGGGGTAAGACGGCCCAACGTGGCCCTTCCAGAAAGTTAGAACACATGTTGTACTGTTGTGTATGGATGCACAGCACACCAAACATGTCACCTACAAGCTGGCGTACCATTTTGTCTGGTGTCCCAAGTATCGCAAGAAGATTCTGGTGGAGAAACTTGCGACGTTTCTCGAACAGGAAATCCGCCGTATCTGTGAAGCCAACATCTGGATGATAGGCGCTCTCAACGTTTAGGAAGATCATGTCCATCTCTTTGTAAG
>JAFMRP010000097.1 GCA_017354095.1 Ktedonobacteraceae bacterium | reverse complement strand
CGAAACGAGTCGCACGGTCCCGATGCTCTATCACAATTACCCCGATACTGGGATCGGTGAGCAACTTCAGGAACTTGGGACGGTTATCATTGAGTCCAGACGCCAATTCACTAACAGTCCTGGTCACCTGATAGCCGCGCGCGCTAGCATAGTCCTTGAGCCGCTGCATTTGCCGTTCTAAGTCGGCTTTTTGATCTGCCGAGGAAACGCGCGCGTAGAGAGCGACACCGCTAGCCTCTTGCTGATGGGTAGATTCCCGTACAATCACGGTGCCCGTATCTAATTGGTAGGCGTCTAGTTTCCCGGCTTTCCACCAGCGAAAAGCCGTTTTGTAACTGACCCCCATTTGTTTGGCATAAGCGCTTAATCTCATGGGAAGAGAATAGCATAAATGTCCTTAAATGTCAATATTCCTTTTAGCTATTAATCAACCCCTCGCCATCGGTCGTGCATCCACACGGTTTTGCGATGTCACTCTAGAGGCACAGCATTCCTGTGCCTCTAGAGCGATCCCTTTGAGGGTGTAATTGTCCCGGTTTGGAGGATCATCCGCAACTTTCGTGCATGTTTAGGATGCTTGGAGGAAACGTTGCCGTAAGAGTTCAAAGCTGCCTCGACCATACATACTCCGCTTCACATACTTGAGTCTATTTACCTGTCCTTCAACGGGACCATTGCTGTAGAAAAAGGTGAGAGCATTGGCCATCGGGGCATACTCTCGTTTCAAGCCTTCCGCAAAGGTGCGAAAATCAGGAAGACCGCAAGAAAGGCTTTCTTCGAGCCAACTGTCCAGTTGATCAGCCTGCCGCTCTCTCACCATGCGAAAGAACCTTTGGGCCAGGGTATACGTCGTCTGGATATCAGGCTCCTGGCAAATGAAGGTCAACACCTGTTGCTCTTTTGCTGTCAGTTGCTCTGGCTTCCGAAGTAGGAGCCAGGTCAGGTGTCGAGGTGATTCTAAAGGATCCACCTCCATAGGTGGTTTCTCATCCAGCGATGGAATTTCAGGATCTCCTGTTTCCGGCTGAGGGATCGTTCTTTGTTCTGCTTGAACCGCATCAAAAAAAGCTTGACGTTTGGCTTTTTCTCGCTCGGAAGAAGCGCGCCCAGGCTTGCCTAGGTATTCTCTTACCCAGGTATTGACGGGTTTGTAGCCGTGTGTATACCCTTGTTGACCAATTTCCTGCCAGAGCAAGTTGGCATTCTCGCAACCTTCCTGAACACGCTTTTCCAGGTAAGGAAGAAAGGGTTCCAGACGAACAAAGCGGCGACTTTTGTGAGCTGAGCGTTCTGGGAACGCTCCAGCCGCAATCAATTTACGAACAGTCATATGGTGCATATGCAAAGCCTGTGCGATCGTAGGAATACTTTTTCCTCGTCGATAGAGTTCGAGCACTTCCTCGTAACGCTCTTGTCGCTTGAGCCGGGCAACCTGCGAGGCTGCTATCTCTGCATTACTTCGTTTTTTCTTGAAGCGAGTACGGATGGTCGCACCAGAGTCTTTTTGCATTTGCACTAATCGAGCATGTTTCCGGCTCATTACCCGTTTGACGACCTCGTGCATGTTTGTGAGCACATGGTATCGATCAAGGACTTGCTGTGCTTTGGGGGCCCCTTCCGAGGCTCCTCGGGAGTATTCACTTGAGCGGTCTCGGCTCAGTATTTCGACCCCGGGATGCTCTCTCAGCCATGGTGAGAGGGTTTCGGCTGTTCGCTCCAGGAGCAAATCAATTGGGCGATGGGTAGATAAATCAATGATCAACGTGCCATAGGTCTTGCCACGACGCAGGGCAAAATCGTCTACCCCAATCACGCTGGGGATAGGTGGAATGGGCAGGGGTGTACGTTTGACGATGCGTAAGAGAGTGTCACCACTGGCAGGGATCGCAAGATGAGCCAATAAACGAGAGGCTTCTTGAGCATTGACCGCAATAGCAATGGTTTTGAGCAAGGCCGTCAATCGGGTGGTTCGCTGAATGGAAACGGGGACCACCTCTGGGAGGCGCTCAGCAAACGTTTGGCGCGGACATGCTTTATTCCGGCAGCGGAATCTTCTGACATGCAGGTGGAGTCGAACGACTTGTCCACTGCTGGGTAGATCCTGAGGAAAACGCTGATACCAGCTATGGATACTCCTGCTGCTCTGGCCACAGATAGGACATGCTGCTCCTTCACGTATCGCCGTTGCCGTGATATGAAGTTGACCCTCAACGGGAATGACTTGCTGGATTTCAAAACCAGGAAGAGAAAAAGGAATGTGAGACAAGATTATCACCTGGAAAGCTTTTGAAACAATTTTATTTCTCATTCTTGTTTACGAATGTGGGTTGGAGCCTGCACGAAAGTTGCGGATGATCCCCCAAACTGGGACAACTACACCTTGGGGTCTTTACACGTCTGGAACACCGCCACCTCCAGGCTAGATGATACGAGCATTCCTTTGGGAGGTAAAGTACGACCACGCAAACTGAAAGAGGACGATGAGGCGATTGGGGAAACCAATCAGGAACAAGAGATGGACGATCAGCCAGATCAACCAGGCGAAGAAGCCTGTAAAACGCAACGGTCCGATATCGACCACCGCGAAGCAATGCCCGACTGTCGCAAGCATCCCCTTATCGCGGTAGTGAAAGGGCTTCCTGCACGTTTTGCCCACCAGGCGATCGACGATGACGGACGCGACATACGCTCCTTCTTGGATGGCCACTTGCGCGACGCCAGGAAGCGGTTTGCCATCCTGGATGACCAGAACAGTATCGCCAATCACAAAAATATTTGAATGCTCCGGCACCGTTAAGTCGCTCTGCACCTTGACCCGTCTGGCGTGATCGACATCGGCCCGGAGCCACTGCCCGGCCGGCGAAGCGCACACTCCCGCTGGCCAGATGACGTTCTCGGTTTCCATCTGTTCCTCTCCAAACTGGACACCTCTCTCCCAGAGATGTTGGATATGGACTCCCGTGATGACATCCACTCCCATTTGCTTGAGTCTCTTGCGGGTCTTTTCGGCGGGCGATACGAGAAAGCACAGGAGAAGGTTTGGAAAACCCTGAACGAGCACAATGCGTGCTTCATATGCTTGAAATTCCCCTTCAGGGTATCATGGGCAAGCTCAGCGACCGCTCCTGCTAACTCGACACCTGTCGGCCCACCACCCACAAACACGAAAGTCAGCAGGGCTTTGCGCCTTTCAGGATCAGGTGTGCGATTCGCGATTTCAAAAGCACTGAGGATCCTCCGTCGCACAGTGAGCGCTTCGTCGAGTGTTTTCATGCCTGGAGCGAGACGTGCCCACTCTGGATGTCCAAAATCGTTACTTGTTGCTCCAGTGGCAAGAATGAGGGAGTCATAATGCAGCGCCTGATGGTCGCCCATGATGACTTGCTGTCCCTGTGTGTCTATATCCGTAACGGTTGCCATCAGGATATCCGTGTTTTGTTGCTTATCGAGAAGAGCACGAAGAGGAGTGACAATATCGCTGGGTGAAAGTCCGGCAGTCGCGACCTGGTAGAGCATTGGTTGGAAGAGATGAAAGTTATTCTGATCAATAACTGTGATCTGAAGAGCTTGTTTCCCCAGGGCATTCGCGGTTTGCAGGCCACCGAAACCTCCTCCCACAATGATGACATGTGGAACGGTTGAAGCTGTGCTTTGTGCCCGTTCTGTTGCCCGTGTCGTTTGGTCCTGGCCTACGTTTCTCTTCATCTTTTTTCACACCTCGATTTCTCATGTGATGTGTTCTACGGTAGTGGTGGGATTGTGCCAATCACCGTCACCGGCGATCATCCCCTCAGCTTCGGCTGGACCCCAGGTGTGGGGATCGTACTCGTGCACAGGGGTCGTACCGTCAAGAATCGGATCAACAACGCTCCAGGCAGCTTCGACGGCGTCCTCGCGCACAAAGAGCGAGGGGTCACCACGCATGGCGTCGCTGAGCAAGCGCTCATACGGGGCCATCTCATCGACTGGACAGTGGCGCGCGATGAGCTCTACGTTCTCACCATGCATGCCTTCGCCGGGCAGTTTCGAGCGTGCGCTGACCGCAATCAGCACTTCAGGACTCAAGCGAAAGCGGAGTAAGTTATGGGCAAGCTCGCTTCCGGCAAAGACGGTGTGGGGAGGCTCTTTCATGTGGACCAGAACCTCGGTGCAGGTCACGGGTAAGTTCTTGCCAGCGCGAATATAAAATGGCACCCCAGCCCAGCGCCAGGTGTCCAGGGAGAGCTTGACTGCGGCAAACGTCTCCACCTGGGAGTTGGGAGCAACGCCGTCTTCCTGACGATAGCCACGAAACTGGCCGCGCACAACGCTGGTGGCTTCAAGCGAGCGCATCGCCTTGAGAATGTGGACTTTCTCATTGCGTACCGCTTCAGGGTCGTGAACCGTGGGTGCCTCCATGGCGATCAGGGATACCACTTGCAACAGATGGTTCTGAATGACGTCGCGAATCGCACCGGTCTCCTCATAGAATTTTCCGCGCCCCTGCACGCCGAAGTTCTCAGCCATCGTGATCTGCACGCTCTCAACGTAGTTGCGGTTCCAGATCGGCTCCAGGAACGAATTGGCGAAGCGGAAGTAGAGGATATTCTGCGTCGGCTCCTTGCCAAGGTAGTGATCGATACGAAAGATCGCTGGTTCTGGGAAGACCGAGCCAAGCACCCTGTTGAGTTCGCGCGCGGACTGGAGATCGCGGCCAAAGGGTTTTTCGACGACCACGCGCGCGCCACGGGCGCAGCCAGACGTGCCCAGACCTTCGACCACAGGCGCGAACAGACTGGGTGGAATGGCCAGATAGTGCAGGGGATGCTGCGCCTCGCCCAGGGCCTCGCGCAGTCTCGCGTAGGTCTCCGGCTTGCGATAGTCGCCTGAGAGGTAGTGCAGACGCGCGCTGAGCTTTTCAAAAGTTGCTTGATCGACTCCACCGTGCTCCTCAAGGCTCTGGCGCGCGCGGGTACGCAGTTGATCGCTGGTCCAGGGACGGCCCGCGACCCCGATAACAGGTATGTCAAGGTGGCCGCGGCGCATCATGGCCTGGAGCGCGGGAAAGATCTGTTTATAGGCCAGGTCGCCGGTTGCGCCAAAGAAGACGAGCGCATCTGAATGCACGGTGCCGAACATACTCCTCCTCCTCTTGCTATGGACTTCACTACGTTGCTTTCTCAACTGTGAAATGGCGTTTGCAAGATCCTGAAGATCTTTCTGTGCTTTTGTGTTCTCATTTCTGACAGAACCGGGCAATGACATTCGGCAGCTTGCCGGGGTCGTCCACGATGTGTTGAGGTGGAAGTAATCCGCTCTCATGCAGGTGCTGGCGTGTGAAAGGCGTGCTGACCGCGGCCACGTTCATATCAGCCGCCAGCGCCGCTTTCACCCCGGCGGGCGAATCTTCGATCACCAGACAGTTTGCCGGTGGCACACCCAGTTCACGCGCTACCAGGAAGTAGATTTCCGGGTCGGGCTTGCCGTTTTCGACATCATCGCGCGAGGCGACGAAGTCGAAAGCATCGGTCAGGCCGAGCACCTCCAGCACGCGCCGCACCTGCTGGCAATACGACATCGACGCTAAAGCTACCAGCCAGCCCTGCTGTCGGGACTCGTGCAACAGGGCGATGTTGTGTGGGTACTGCTGCCTGCGCAACATCGCTGGATCGGCGAGCATGGCCTCGTAGAGGCGCTGCCGCACCTGCACATAGGCTTGCCAAGGGGAACTGACGCCGAACTCCGCCATGCGTGCACAAGCCGCTGCCTCTAATCCGAAGCGCTGCAGCAACCCCTTCGCCACCTCCTGGCGCGACAGGCCGACCACTTCTTTAAACGCCTCTACAAACGCCTCTACGACTTCCGCCTCCCTCAGCTCGGGACGCAGTTCGACGGCGGCCCGCGCATAGGAGAGGGCTTTGAGTTCCTCGGTCTCCACCAGTGTCCCATCAAGATCGAAGATCACCGCCAGAATCATGCCAGCACCGCCATTAACTTCTCCAATCCGCCAGCTCCATCCTGATCCAGGTGGAATGTGACGGTGCGGCGTCGCGGTCTGGCATCCAGCAGCGCCTGCCGGTCACCCAGGGCCTGGGCCATCTTGAGCACGCCAAACGTGAGAGAAGAGATTGGCGTGCCAGGTTCGTCAGGGATGGGCGCATCCTGTGGGGAGGTAGACGAATATCATCGTACCAGAGAGCCTGGCCCAGTTGTGCGAGTTCGTGCAATCTCGTCATGGTGTCTTCCCTCTCGGCTCCCGCTGCAGCAAGCCCTTTGCCTCCTGGGCGACATGCTCGGCAGTAATACCAAACTGCTCGTACAGCACCTCGGCGGGAGCGCTGGCCCCAAAGCCATGCATGCCAACCACCGCCCCGTCGAGACCCACGTAGTGCTCCCACCCCAGGGTGATGCCCGCCTCCACGGCGACACGGGCTCGCACGTGTGGCGGGAAGATGCGCTCGCGGTAATCAGCAGGCTGGCGGTCAAACAATTCCCAACTGGGCAGCGAGATCACCCGCACATGGATCCCCTCAGCGGCCAATTGCTTCCCTGCTTCCAGTGCGATATGCACCTCTGAACCGGTCCCTACCAGAATCACCTGGGGCTCAGCAGTGACAGCGTTCTCCCAGAGGATATAGCCACCTCGTTGCAGGCCTGCAGCTGAGGGATAGACGGTCCGGTCAAGCACGGGGACGTTCTGGCGGGTCATCACCAGGGCGGTAGGGCCATCGTTGTTGAGCAGCGCAGCCCGCCAGGCTTCCGCTGCTTCGGTCGCATCGGCGGGCCGGATGACCGTCAGATGAGGGATAGTCCGCAGGCTCATGAGTTGCTCGATCGGCTGATGCGTCGGGCCATCCTGACCCATACCGATGCTGTCGTGGGTGAAGAGATAGATCACCCGAATGCCCATCAGCGCAGCCAGGCGCATGGGCGGGCGCATATAGTCAGAGAAGGTCAAGAAGGTGGCTGCATACGGGATCATGCCACCATGCAGGGCCATGCCACCAACGATGGCGCCCATCGCATGCTCGCGCACGCCGAAATGGATGTTATGCCCACAGTAGTCCTGCCAACCGAAATCGCCGTAGCCAACGAGCGTGGTCTTGGTGCTGGGTGAGACGTCTGCCGAGCCGCCTGTGAGCGCATGGATACGCTTCACCAGAGCATTGAGGACCTCGCCCGAGGCGTTGCGGGTGGCCATTGGCTTGCTGTCTGGCGGGAAGAAGTCTTCCAGCCCTTCGTCCCAACCGGCAGGGAGTTCGCCACGCAACCCGGCCTGCAACTCACCAGCCTCGGTTGGGTTATCCCGGCGGTACGCCTCGAAGCGGCGATTCCAGTCTTCCTCCACCTCGCTGCCGCGCTCCACCGCTTTGCGCATATGGGCAAGCGCGTCGTCTGGGACATAAAAGGTCGGTTCCAGCGGCCATCCGAGCGTCTCTTTGGCCGCTCGCACCCCTGCTTCGCCCAGCGGTTCGCCATGCACTTTGGCCGTGGCCTGGGCCGGGCTGCCATAGCCAATCACCGTTTTACAGATGATGAGCGATGGTCGTTCGGTCTCTGCCTGAGCTTCTTTGATGGCGGCGTCTATGGCGTGCTCATCGAAGCCATTGAGCGGGCCGATCACCTGCCAGCCATAAGCGTCGAAGCGGCGCGCGACATTTTCACTGAAAGCGACGTTGGTGGGCCCCGAAAGTTGGACGTCATTATCGTCGTAGAGATAGATCAGTTTCCCCAGCCGCAACGTTCCGGCCAGGCTCGCGGCTTCGCTGGTCACCCCCTCTTGCATATCACCATCGGAAACGATCGCATAGGTGTAGTGGTTGATGATATCGTGCCCGGGGCGGTTGTAATGCGTTGCAAGCCAACGTTCGGCAAGAGCCATGCCAACGCCATTCGTAAACCCCTGGCCCAGTGGGCCGGTCGTGGTCTCCACGCCTGGAGTAACGTGGTACTCTGGATGCCCTGGCGTCTTGCTGCCCCATTGTCGGAACTGCTTGAGATCATCCAGCGAGAGGTCGTACCCGGTCAAGTACAGCAGACTGTACAACAAGGCCGAGGCGTGGCCCGGCGAGAGGATGAAACGATCCCGGTCAGCCCAGGTGGGGTTGCGGGGATGGTATTTGAGAAAGCGGTCCCACAACACATAGGCCATGGTCGCTGCACCCATTGGGGTGCCGGGGTGACCAGACTTCGCGTTCTGCACCATGTCCACGGCCAGAAAGCGGATGGTATTGATACACTTCTCATCAAGAAGTGCTTCACGGTTCAGTACTGCTTCGTCGGTTTGCATCTTCTTGCTCCTCTTCTCGATCATTGGGAGCAAAGCTACGTGCCGGGCCATATCCAGGGCCCTGGTCGACAGGCGAAATATCCATCCCACCATCAATCAACGGCACTGCCACATTCACTGCCATTCGCTTCCAGGCCTCGGGCCGAATGTCGTGCTGCTGCATGCTGTTCCTGCCTTCCTCGTAGATCGCCCGATCGAGTTCCGTTTGACCAACACGAGGTGTATGGGAAGCTCTTCCCACACGACAATCTCACATCCATCAGTTTCGTCTTGCATACCTTCGACAGGGTACACGCTTCGCCAGAAGGATTGTTTCCTCCTTTTTCCTTATTGTGAACCCCTTGTCAATCGGAGGAGAAAATTGGATCTTCCCACGTTCCTCTGAAAGGAGCCGTTGATTCTCTTACCTCGCGTCGAGGAGCTGAGCCAGGCGCAGATTGGAAAGCTCGGGCAAGACCGCGTCAGCGCCGTGAAACCGTTCTCGCGGACCGATGCCTATGGCGCGCATGCCAGCAGCTTTGATCGCTTCGACCCCGGCAGCCGCGTCTTCGATGCCCAGACAATCGGGGGTGTGGACGCCAACCATGCCCGCGGCGTACACAAAGATGTCCGGGGCAGGTTTTCCGTTGACCACGCACCAGCCATCGGCGATGCCATCGAAGAGCGGGATGAGTCCGAGATGTTCGAGGACGGTAAGGCTGTTTTTACTGCTGGATGCGATAGCCGTCTTGATCCCACGCTGGCGAATTTCCTGTAAAAGGTCGCGTCCGCCAGGGGCGACGTCGGCAGACGTCATAGAGCGAATACATTGTTGATAATAGCGATTTTTGCGCCCCATCATCTCCTGCATTTGTTGCTCCGAATACTGCCGGTCACGAATAAGATACTCCAGAGACTCGCGTCGCCCTACGTCTCGCAAGTGGGCATCGTTCTCCTCGCGAGTAAAAGGAATCTTCTCGTCGTCGGCCAGATGCTTCCATGCTCGGTAATGATATTCGGAGGTATCAGTTAAAACCCCGTCCAGATCAAAAATGATTGCCTGTGGTTGCTGCATTGTTCACCTTTCCGCATACGCAAACCTCTTCGCCTGTATGCCGGATTTTTCCTTTTCCTCTGCCATCATGTTGCTTTCCAGTCCTAGACCTCTGTGCTGATCTGAAGCACGCGCACCCCCTGCATATCCAGCCAGTAGTGCCCCCTTCCCTGTGCCACGCGAATGAGCATCGTATCACAGGAGGGGCAGCGGATGACCGTTCCCATCCCATGCATGTAGACCGCCAGCGCACCGATGGCATTGGTTGCGCCGCAGCCGGTGCAGGTTGCCTGGACTTGCTTCATTTCAAAGGGGAAGATCTCTTGCAGGATGCCCCCAGCAGCGTTGCCATCCAGCTTGTTCTCCATCATGTTTCTCCTGTCGGTCCAAATCGTTCGGTTTTGATGCGTCCTGGCTCGTATCCCAGGGTGACGAGACTCGTGGCGGCGGTTTCGATGAATGGGGTTGGGCCACAGATAAACAGCAACGGGCGTTGATCCACTGGCCATGCCACCTCACGCAGCATCTCGGGATCGATCCGGCGGTGATACCCTGTCCACCCGAGCGGTTGCTCCCGGGTCAGCGTGTGCACCACCTCAATCCTGGAGTTGCTCTTGACCAGGCGAGCGAGTTCGTCACGGTAGATCACCTCTGGGTATGAGCGCGACGAATACAG
>JAFMRP010000668.1 GCA_017354095.1 Ktedonobacteraceae bacterium | reverse complement strand
GCAAAGGTATGCCGAGTTGCGGTGGAGTCCAGATGTAACAAGCCTCCGGCTTCTAGCCGGAGGTGCGAATTGACTTCTCGCATACTCTCAAACTAAGTTTTGTTGACTCATCAATACACTACTCAAGCGGTTCACTAGTCTCACTCGTGCAGTGCCGTCTGATAGTAGGCCATCTGCATGGGAGCTTCGGCCACGCCAACCATGATGCTCTGCAGGTTTGAGAGATCATAGGACATGGCCAGCCGCTGGCGCAGTTCATGGCAAATATACTCGGCCAGTCGCTCCGCCGTTGAATTATCAATTGGCAACTCCACGACATCGCCGCGTGGGAACACATAGCGCTTGCCGGAGTAAAGCAGCTCCCACTCATGTTCTGACGCGGTCAGCTCAAAATGAGGATTATGCAAAGGCAGGAGAAAGCGGTGGTCAAGCGTGCGACAAATCTCTCTGGTCAGCTGCTTGAGTACGGTAAAATCAAGTACCAGCTTATCCTTATTGAGATCGCCCACTACCTCGACCAGCACGCTATAGTTATGGCCGTGCAGCCGCTCACATTTGCCCGCAAATGTGATAAAGTGGGCAGCACTAAATTCGAGGTTGCCGCCTTCAATCTTCACTTTGCGTGTAATCATGCGTTTATCAAGAAACCTCTGCTTTCGGGAAACGTATTATGTATAATGACAGCATATCATCCGCGGTGGGCAGACACAAGGGAACGTCTCGCGTGACAACATGTCGTATTCGGGTCGCGAACCGCTTGCGGAGTCGCGCGTGGTGTATGCTATACTATAGCGAGCCAGCAGGGGCCTTTCCTGCATTTACACTGAAAGGGAAAGAAGCATGACCGTTGAAGAAACATTCGAAACCATGCAACAGCTCTTCAATCCGGCAGCGGCTGCCGGTTTCAACAAAACCATCCAGTGGGATATCAGTGGGGATCAGGCGGGCAAGTGGGCATTAAAGATCGAGAACCAGGAGTGCCGTCTGATTAAGGGCGGGGTCGAAAAGCCTGATCTCTCCATGATCATGAGCGACCAGACCTGGCTTGCAATTGCTGAGGGCAAGCTGGATCCCATGCAGGCCTTTATGCAGGGCAAGGTCAAAACTCAGGGCGATGTCATGTTAGCAATGCGCGTCAATAACCTTTTCCCACGCAAATAATTTCCCCCTATTTCATACCAGCGGGGTGACCGTGCACAGTGCTTATCCTCATCTGTCATGGTTGCCCCATTTACCAGCTGTGACTGCTTCGCCCGTGGCACTGCTTGACAGGCCGTGGCAGGCGTGACAGAATAGAAACAGCAAAATGGAGGTGTAGGGGCCCCGGTGGGTCTCACCGTCTTCAAAACGGCTGGGGGGCCGCTCGGCGCGGTTCCTGGTGGGTTCGACTCCCATACGCCTCTGCCACCTTAGTGGTGCATCTGGCATTGTGACCTCCAGTTCTCGCCTGAAACGACGCAGTTCTTCCTCCCCAGCAGGGGGATTCCTACTGCCTGGAAACGCTTTTTCCCCAGCTTCGGCAATTCCTTGCACCAATGATGCAGGGTGCTGTCGGCAATGCCCAGATCACAGGTGATTTGCGCCCGGGATTTCCCACTCTTCTGCACCAAATGCACCGCTTCCAGTTTGAACTCCCGTGTGAAGGTTTTTTGCTCTTTTGGCATGATGCCCTCCCGTTGGATATCCTCTTCCACGTCTACTTCCTCCGGGAAAATCCATCAAGCCCACTTCCCCCTTCAGTTCCATGCCCGCGCAGAACCGGAATAGCCAGAACGACCGAACCGATTGCCAGAGCAATGATCACCACACCAGACCAGTAGGGCGTAGCGTGACCAAACTGGGCATAAAGGAAACCGCCGTACAGTGGACCCAGAATCATCGCCAGCGACTGCATTGACTGGCTGGCACCACCAACCAGGCCCTGCTGCTGCGACCCCGCCAGCCGCGAAGTCAGGCCGCGCAAAGCGTTTTCTACCAGGCCACCCGAACCTGCGAACAAGATCACCCCCACGACAAGCAAGATCGGCGAGGCCACCAGGGCCAGCGCTCCCAGCAGGATATAGCTGATCGCGACCAGACACAGCGAACCAATCCCCAGCTTCACATCGCCAAAGAACGACAATAACTTGCCCACCAGTACGCCCTGGACCACAATATCGACCACCCCCACGACCGATGAGACAACGCCAGCATCGGTAGCATTCCAGCCCAGGCTATCCTTCAACAAAATGGTCATGTTCGATATCAAAATCGCGAACGGGAAGTAGTAGAAAAAACCCGCCAGCAGCACCCAGCGCAGATTGGACATGGTGAATACATTGCCCAGTTGCTTGAGCGGATTCAGATCGCCCAGGCTGATCACTGTCACGCGGTTCTCTTTGCTCAAGCTTTCGGGCAAAAAGAAGAAGCCCCAGACGGTACTCAACAGAAAGATCGCCGCTGCACAGAGAAAGGGTGTGTTGTAGCTGATATTTGCCAGCAGCCCACCAATGGCGGGACCTACGATAAAGCCAACCCCCGAGACGCCGCCTATGATGCCAAAGTACTTGCCGCGTTCCTCCGGCTCGGTAATATCCGCAATATAGCCAAAGAGCACGCTGTAGTTGCCCCCCGTCAGACCATCGATGACGCGTCCCAGAAAGAGTATCCAGATGGCTCCACCCAGGCCAAAAAGCAGGTAGCCGATTGCTGATCCTAGCATACAGACAAACAAAACCGGGCGCCGCCCAAAACGATCACTCAACAGGCCCAATCCTGGAGCTGCAATAAACTGGCAAATGCCATAGATCGAGGTCATCCAGGCCACCACAACGGCCAGGTCGTTTGGATTGTTCAGATACCGCAGCGTCATAAACGGTAACACAGGCCCAATGATCGTCATGCCCATCATATTTAAGAATGAGATCACGGCGAGTAAGACAATCGCTTTACGGCCAGGCGCGGGCGTCGTGCTATCAGGCACCTCCGGTTGAGATGTAGGGACGTTGGGTATACTCATACACTATTCTCCTATCTGATGGTTTTCTCGTGAACTGTCCCAACTATAACCGCGAGATGGATGAACCGGCATCACCCTTGTGCATGATGAGCTGGATGATTAATAGCAAGTCCGTTGAGATCGTGTAGAAGAGAGGCATGGCGAAACGAGCGACAAAGCTATTCCCTCATAGCATCTCAAGCTGCCTGGCAGCAGCGCTCGCCTCAACCCTGTTGTCGACATTGAGCTTCCTATAAATACTTCGTATCTGGGTACGCACCGTGTTTACTGAGACCACGAGTTCGCGAGCAATCTCGGCGTTGGAATTGCCGGAGGCTAACAGGCGCAATACCTTCCGTTCCTGTGGACTCAAAGGGGCCAGTAGAAATGGTGTCCCGATTGTTGTTCCCTGAACCGATGTACCACTTTTCACTGCAAATGCGCTCAAGATACGCCGTCCATAGGCGCGCAGTTCCTTCTCATGAAGCGTTGTCAGCAATTCACGCAGCACATCTGCCAACTCATCTCCTTCATTGAGGTAGAGACGCAAATATCCCTCGCTGTACGTCGTTTTCATCACCTCACGTAGCTGCTCAAGCGCTCTGGCACGCGCTCCTTGCCGAGCATATGCCCAAGCCAGCACAACCTGGATCTCCAGCCTGAGGTAGACATGCCCTGTCTCTAGCGCGGCCCTCGATAAGCCTTCTAGCCGCTCTATCGCTGTAGAACTTTCTCCCTGGACCAGCAGGAGCCGTGCCCGCAACAATTGCTCGCGTCTCCGTTGCAACAAGGGCAAGAGTTCTTCGCTTTCCTCGATACTGGCAAACCAGCGCTCTACGGCTGCCCGATTACCGTTTGCGAGCTGGATGAAAGCCAGCGTGGCCTGTACCTCGCGCCAGAGCTGATAGCTATGAGGAGAAACGGGCACCTGACCTCGCGCAAGCCAGGCAGTGAGACGCTGCTGTGCCTGCACGCTCTGGTC
>JAFMRP010000667.1 GCA_017354095.1 Ktedonobacteraceae bacterium | reverse complement strand
TCTGACCAATCTCCCCCAGAGCGCCTACACTGCCTCTGATGTGGTCTCCCTCTATCTGCATCGCGGTTCCTTTGAAACCGCTCTGGAAGACGAAGACCGGGAGATCGATCCTGATCGCTGGTGTAGCCACTCAGCCTGGGGACAGGAAGCCTGGCAGTGCGTTTCGCAGTGGACATGGAACCTTCGCCTCGAATTGGGACACCAGCTCGCCCCTGAACAGGTGCGCACCACGGAATTTGCGCCTGCTCTTCCATCGCACACTGAGCCCACATCCCCGGCCTCCCCTCCCGCCTCGGGGTATGCTCCTCCTGCCCCTGCGACGTCCTGGAAAACTGGCCGCTTTCCCGGAACAGACTTTCCCCTCCAACCTGACGGGACGCTGCATTGCCCCGCTGACCAGGTACTCCTGCCGCATGAATACCGCCGAGAAGCCGATGGGAGCCTGCGCGTGGTCTATGGTGCGAGTATTCGGAGTTGCCGTCCGTGTCCGTTGCGCGAGCAGTGTCAATGGAGTGGAAGCACCACAGCCAAACCTCGCCAGGTCAGCGTGCTTCTCCATCCCCTCGCGGGGGGATCGGCTCCGTTGCTCTGGCGTGACTGGCACCGACGGCACCAGCGGCAGGCGTGTCTCCGTCTGCATCGCCAGCATCTGGAAATCCAGACGGAACCGGCTCTCCTCATCACCGAAGTCTCCTCTCCTCCGACGCTCTCTCGAGCCGAACGCGCGCATTACCGCCTGTCATGGGAGGAGCGGCTGGCTCGCAATGCCCGATCCGCAACGGCGGAGCGGATCACGCTCACCCTCTTCGGGATTCCAGCACGCCTGGCGACCTTCCTCGGACTGGCCACGGCCTAACGCATCCTCAGCCTGCAAGGATCACGCCATTTGCTCAGACAAGCAAGCTTCTCCAGGTGGATTCTCCTCGTCTCTTTTCCTGATGGCGATAGCTCGCACAGGAAACCGACTCAGGCCCAGGCCAGAGCATGGTCAAGCAGTGTTTGCTGGTGAGTGGACACCCATGCTTCGCGCCAGAGCGAGTGCTCCACCCGGCGCTGCATACGGTCCACTGTCTCCATTCCGGCGAGGTAACGACCTGTCCGGTGCATCAGTGAGGTGGCGTCCCGGAGCCGAAAGACCGCTGGGAGCGCAAGCAACTCTTCTTTGCTTAACGCCATCTGGCGGGTGTACGCGGTCCCAAACACATCAATCAGCTCCCATTCCTTGCCCGTCCCGAGGAGCTGGACAGGCCACCAACTGAGTGCGACACACAGATCCAGAACGCGAAGATCTCTCCCAGCAAACTCAAAATCTAACACGGCGGTCACCTGCTGCTGATCCATGAGAATATTGCCGGGATCGTAGTCTCTGTGAATGACCTGTTGCGGAAGCGTAGCATACAGGCCGGGCACGCTCTCCAGCACCTCGGTGAGAAAGGCGCGAAGCTGTTTGGCCTGCTCGCGGTCGGCCGGTAGGCGCTCCACAGCAGCAAACGGATCGGAAACCAACGGATGCCAGAGAGCCAGTTCCCCAAAGGTGGGAAGCGGGATGTAGCCATCCGGCGGCTGGATGTCAGGAAGCGTCGCCAGCGCCTTATCCAGCCAGGCCAGGGTCAATGCCGCGTGTGAGGCACTCAGCAGGTCATGGCACTCCGGAGGCTGGTTGTGGAGAGTGCCAGGGAGCAAGGGAGACAGGGTAGCAATCATCCTGGCTCCTTGCTCGTGCTCAAAAGATACAAGGATATCTCCGCTGGTCGCTTTCAATGGCACGGAAAGGCGAAAGGGAGGATCTTTATCCTCCAGCGCCTGGAGAAGTTGAGCCTCATAGCGCATACGAGGAGCGTGGTCCAGATTGGGAGAAAGACGTAACACGTAGGATTGACCATCGGCTGCATCGGCACGCCACATCATATTGTTCGTGCCACCAAGCAAAGGGGAAAGGTGCCATGGGCCAGAGATGGGCCAGGCTTCCCACAGATTTGAGATGTTCATGCATTCCCTCAACATTCTCTTGAGTTTTTCGTCAGTATGGCATGAAACCGTCTTCTGAGCAACATGAACTTTCAACAAACTCATTGCGCATGTCGTGGGTCCAGTAGGACACACCAGCGTCAGTTGGAGCCCCACCATCGACAACAGGCAGAACGAGGTCATCCGAATCAAGTTTTCCATGAAGGATTGTCAACAGTGCCCGTCTCGCTCCCTCTGTACTCGTTCCAGCAGCTATTCACGCCGGAGCATCAGTATTCGCCCACAGGCCCAGTATCTCGCTTTAATGCAAAGGCGTCAGCAAGAAACTTCCAAGGAATTTACTCAGCTCTACGCCAAGCGGGCGGGGATTGAGGGGACCATCTCGCAGGGCATTCGAACAATGGGGTTGCGGCGTTCCCGTTACATTGGGCAGGAAAAAACCCATCTGCAACATCTCGCAACCGCTGCGGCTCTCAATTTAGTTCGCGGAATGGCCTGGGTTGAGGGGATTCCTCACGCTCAGACTCGGCGCTCATCTTTTGCTCGTCTTTATGATGCGGCTTAGAGGGATTCGCCAGTGGTATCTATTTTGGGAAGAAGCCTGCCATCAAGAACCATCTTCGACAATGTTTACTTTTGAACAAAGAAATTTTTGACTTTATCGAAGTGGGAAAGTCCTTTGCAGAAGTATATGAGTTTGCACGTGTACGATTTGGCTATTATGGGCTCACCAATCACGTCATCAGTAACACAGACCCTGTTGGCATGAACATAGGACATACTGTGCCTGCTTCTGATACTGATTGGACACCAGAAGAGGTGCTCCTGTTACGAGCGGGTGACGAAGTGTGGGATGAAGTGAAAAACATGATAAGTAAAAGAAGAAAATTTGTGGTAGAGCTCCATTAAACGGTGGTTGAGCATAACGCACCTTTCCGAAGGCGAAGCAACAGTCGAAGATGTTCAGGCTTTCTAGACCGGCTACTGGTGAGTCTGGCCATGTTCGACGGTCGTCCCCGTTTTTTGGGCGCGCTCCAGGGCGCAGGCGCGACCTTGTACCGGAACAACTCATACACACTTCAGACGTGATCGGTCAAACAAGCGGCCATGGCTGGAGGCGTTGACCTCGAACTAAAGATTGCGATTTCGCTCCCTGTTCGCATGAGAGGGGTTTGTGAGCTTGCTCCACTTCCGCAGAGAGAGCGTTGGAAGAGGAAGAACCAGCCCTACCATCAACGCCAACACCGCTGGCGAGTGCCATCAAATATGGTCTCTCGCCTTGCCCGCCCGTCGCCCCGGTGAAGAGGAGCATCGTCAGTGCTTGCAGGAAATGGTGAAGGGACGAGCAAGCACGAGTTGAAGCTTGAAGAGCAATTCTTTGAGGTCTTCAAGAGGGACAAAATTTGGTGGTAGCATCTTCGTTCAAGGTTTCGGTCGAGTTAACACCACTTGAGGCCGCAGCCATAGCAACGGAACTCTTCACCCTCGCCTCGCCTCGGTTAGCTCCTGACAAGAGTTGCAGATAGGATCTGTCTGCGTGATCTCTCGCCACGGCGACGAATACCACGCAACCAGGACGCCACGTTGCAGGAATGTGGCGTCCTGGCCTACGACCAGCAAGCACATCGCTCTTCACTCCCAGAATCAGTGGTCTAATCGCACTCTCCGTCCGTTGCTGCCGTTTCGTTGAACCTTTCTGGTCCTGAAGACAGGAGGGGCACCGGGGACAGCGCGTGCCTCGGTAGACATGGCAGCACCGTTTACACACTCGTGCGCTCACGGTCTTTGCAGTCACAACCCGCATGACCTTGCTCCTCTCTCTGCTGGCCTTTTCGCCATTGTAGCAGAGTCTATAAACCCGGGCAATGAGGATGCAGGAGGCGGCATGTTCTGAGTCGCATGGTTCAACGATCAACACACCTGGGCCGCTTTTCCACCCATCTCCGTGTGGATTCTCATAACGATCATTCGCTTTTCGATCAGATAACGGCCA
>JAFMRP010000666.1 GCA_017354095.1 Ktedonobacteraceae bacterium | reverse complement strand
GTGGGAGAGCCGCCAGTACGTGCTGTTTGGGGTGCTCTGGTTACAATTGTGGCAGAATCCCTTGAGCCAGCGCTGCAAGCCGGTCAAGATCGTCCAGCTCAATCCATTGCAGCATCACACGCTGCATACCAATATCGGCCAACTGGCCAAGCTGATCTACAATGGCGGAGGCGGTGCCAGCCAGCACGCCAGCCTGGCGCAGCTCTTCAAGCGATCTGCCCGATGCTGCTGTGCTGATCATCTGCTCTACTTCTTGTTCGGTACGACCAAAGATAACACGCGTCATGAGCGTGCGCCGGACCTCTTCTGGTCGGCGTCCCTGCTGCTCCAGCAGCGTATCAAGCCGTTTGCTCAGCTTCACGACATCGTCGAGCGGCTTGAAGGCCACATTCCATTCGGCGGCATAGCGCACCACCATCGGTAGAATGGCGCGTCCACCCCCAATAACAATGGGAGGGCCTCCGGCTCGCTGTGGACGCGGCAGCAGCGTGGCATCCTGCAGGTGATAGTAGGTGCCTTCGTACGTGACTGGCTCTTCGCTGTTCAACAGGCGTGATACCACTTCCAGCGCCTCCTGAAAGCGTGCCAGGCGCTGTGGTATCGGCAGCAGATCAAAGCCATAGTTCGCGTGTTCACGCTCCTGCCAGCCGGCGCCCAGGCCCAGTTGTAGCCGTCCACCGGAGAGATCATCAATGGCTGCCGCTGTTCTGGCCATATGGACCGGGTTGCGGAAGGAGACTGGCGCGACCAGCGGCCCAAACTCGATGCGCCGCGTGTGACTGGCCAGCCAGGTGAGCGATGTCCACAGCTCCAGTGAGTCCAGGTCAGGGGGCCTGGGATTGGTGAAGTGGTCCGAGCGGTACAGCCCCACAAAGCCAAGCTGCTCAACTGCCTCGGCGAGGCGCTGCCAGCGTGGCCAGTTCAGCCCGTTCTGTCCCTCGATCATCAACGCAATGTCCATAAATTCTCCTTGTGCTAGAAATTCGTTGCTATCAGTGTAGCACGTTTCCCTGGAGCGCGTCCTGAACAAGCGTACAGACGCGGATAAACTGGCACCTTTTGGCACCACCTGGCATAGCTATGGCAGTACCATTTACGCTATAGTGCATCTATCTATAAACGTGATCAACGTCAGCACAAGGAGGTATTGCATGGATACACCCGGAGGCCGCCCTTCCCTGACCAGGGCAGACATCATACGCCAGTTCATTCCTGACTCGCCCTATGTGGGCCACCTTGGCATGCAGCTCATCGATATGCAGCCAGACACCGCAACGCTTGCCATGCCGTTTGACGAAAAACTGGTCACGATTGGCACCACCGTGCATGGAGGTGCCATCGCCTCGCTGATCGATGTCGCAGCCGCTGCAGCCGCCTGGTCGGATGACACTATACCAGAGAGCATGCGGGGCAGCACCGTCTCGCTGAACGTTGCCTATCTCGCTCCCGCTGAGCGTCAGGATTTGCGGGCCACCGCCCGCGTGCTGCGACGCGGGCGCAGCCTGGTCTATCTCGATGTCGAAGTGCAGACAAGCTCTGGCAGCCCCGTGGCGAAGGGGCTGGTCACCTATAAATTAGGGTGAGGGATGTGAAACGGGAGACGCAGGAGGGACCAGCCCTCCTGCATCCTTCTTCGTGCTCGCTCACCTTCAGCATAGGATCCGTCTTCAGGACCGGCCAAAGAGCAGCATAATGCTGATGACCAGGCCGAAGACCGAGATCGTTTCGGCGAAAACGGTGCCCAGCAGGAAATTCGCGCGAATAAGCGATTCTGCCTCCGGGTTGCGGCCAATAGCGGCATAGGCCTGGCTTGCCCCAAGTCCCATGGCGATGCCGGCCCCGATACCGGCCAGTCCGATTGGTAGTGCTACGGCGATAGCTTCCATTCTCTTTCTCCTTTGTATAGTGTGATTTCAGCTTCTTTACACTTCAGATTGTAAAGAGCCAGCGGCCCGGCAACATCGGTTAACTGGCTGATCGGTGCCCGTCCGTGTGGATGATATCCAGATGGATGATGGCATCAATACAACGTTTTTTGTTATCATATGAATGAGATAACGTGTATGAGAACATCTAAAAGGTGGTATGCTATGCTGGCGATCACCAAATTGTTGATGAAGCAGTGGAGCCGGGCAGGAGCGCTCCACTGGTTCCCGCTGGTCTGGGTTGACATGGTCTACCTCTGGTACTTCTTCCGGGGAAATGGCGGCGGCGATATGGCCCGCATGTTGCCCTTCACTGTGCTTGTTGTGCTGCACTCAGATCTCTATATCTTCGCCTTCAATTCCTGGTTGAAGAATCGCTGGTATGCTCCCTCTTACCTCGCGCTGCAGGGGATGCTGCTCCTCATTCTCAGCATTGTGGCGCAGAACTGGCTGGTTACGCTTGGCCTGTACCTTGCATATGTCGTCAAAACAGTCGAACTGCTGGAGCGCACGCGACCTCTGAGCGGTCTGGCAACCAGCGTAGCCATGCTGATCGTTTTGAGTCTCAATCTGGAAGCGCTGCAGATGATCAGCGGCGTTCATGAGATGTCGTGGCTCTATGTCATGCTGCCACTGCTCTGTATTGGCGGCTATATCGCGCTCTGTGTACGCCAGGCATACGGCTATCAGCGCACACAGCGGCTGCTCCACGAACTGCGCACTGCCCATAGCGAGCTCTCTGCAACGCACGGTGAACTGGCCGCCGCTCACGCGCAGCTGGCCGCTTATGCCGTTGAGGTTGAGGAGCTTTCGACGATGCAGGAGCGGCAGCGCATCGCACGGGAACTGCACGATACGCTGACGCAGGGCCTGGCAGGTTTGATCTTGCAGCTTGAGGCGGTGGAGGCGCGCCTGGCCGACAACCAGACCGGACGAGCGCGCGAAATTGTGGGGCAGGCGCTGGAGCGCACGCGTGCGACCTTTGCCAGCGCGCGCCATGTGATCCATGATCTGCGAACCGAGGCGAGCGATGGCGCAACAAATCTCTACGCGGCGGCACAGGAAGAGATCGAGCATTTCAGCAAGGCGACGGCTATTGCCTGCATCACTGATATCGAACTCCTGAGGGTAGTGCCGGTCGAACAGCGCGAACATGTGCTGGGGTTGCTCAAAGAGGCGCTGACCAACGTGGCGCGTCACGCGCGAGCGCAGCATGTAACGGTGCGTGCCTGGAATGAGGACACCTGGATATATATAGAGGTGTGCGACGATGGCAGAGGCTTTCAACCTGAGCGCGTAGTGGCGGGCCATTATGGCCTGCTTGGGCTGAAGGAACGCGCGCAGTTGATAGGCGGCCAGCTGACCATCGCCAGCGTTCCGGGCAGTGGAACCAGCATTCAGCTCAGCCTCCCCCTCCTCTTAGCGGATACAGGGCCGCGCCCGGTCGGAATAGCCCCTCAAAATGCTCATAGTCATGAAGCAGTTCATGAGGCGTGCGTCTCCTGATTGAGAAAGGGGATAGTCTATGACTGACATACAGCCGCGAGAAAAAACGATTCGTCTCATCATAGCCGATGACCATCTCATCGTGCGCGAGGGGCTGCGTCTCATCCTGGAGGGCCAGCCCGACTTTACAATCGCCGCTGATGCCGTGGATGGAGCGACCGCTGTGCGGCTGGCCGAAGAACTGCAGCCCGATGTGATGCTGATGGATCTGAGGATGCCCGGCATAGACGGCCTGCAGGCCATTGAGCAGATCCGTGGGCGCTGGCCGCATATCGCCATTGTCATCCTCACCACCTATGATGATGACGAACTCATGCTGCGTGGGCTGCGCGCCGGGGCAGCCGGCTATCTCATCAAGGATACCGGTCGCGAGGCGCTTTACCACGCCATTCGAGCCGCCGCACGCGGCGAAACACTCATCTCGACCGAGGTGATGTCGCGCCTGCTCAGCCATGCCACCGTCTCCCGTGCGCAGGAACCCGGAGCCAGCACAGATATGGAGATTACCGCGCGTGAACGGGAGGTGCTGGAGGGA
>JAFMRP010000665.1 GCA_017354095.1 Ktedonobacteraceae bacterium | reverse complement strand
GCCAGGCGAGCTGGCTTCGTGGCCGGTCTTCTTTGGGGCGGAGTCTCAGATAGGAAAGGCCATTGCCAGCGGCCATCACATTACGGTGAATACCTCTGAAACCCGTACACAATTGTTCGCGCAGCACCAGACACCACTGGAGAAAAGCACCGTAGCATATCCTCTATTGCAATCAGATCGCTGTCCAGGCTGCCTGGGCATAGGCAGCACTGAGAGCAGCTTTTTCTCCCGGGAACGGCTCGATATCTTGCAAGCCTACGCATACCTGATGGTGCTGGCCTTTGAACCAGAAGAGTTCTACGATCTACATGAGATCGACCTGGGAATCATGCCTCCGGCTATCATGCAGGAAAAACACGCGTCCAGATACAAGCAGCTGGTTGAGCAGTGTATCAACGAGATACCCCCCACACTGCGTCCGGACAGGCGGCGACAGGCAGAGATCATTGTGCTACAGGACCTGCAAGATGAGCTGCTGCAACTGGCATTCTCCAGCCGAGAACACACAAACCTGGACAGGTGATGTTGCACGAATGATGGAGTTTTGGTATGCTAAAGGAAAGAAAGATGCTGGCAACAATAGCCCTCAATCATTCATATTATCAACCTATTCGCAGAGGAGAGCGAGACGAATGGAGACTTCTCTTCAAAATGCAACCATCGCAGCGGATGAATTAGAACTTGCTGATCAAGAAATAGAAGAGGCCGAGCACCACGTCCACCTGCCAAGCCCAAGCTTGTGGCCGCTTATTTTGAGCGCGGCAGTCTTGCTGGATATTCTAGCGCTGCTTTCGCTACCTGATTCCCTGGTGCTGGCAGTCCTGTCGGCACCTCTGACTCTGCTGGGCATTATGGGCTGGGCCCTGCAAGATCCTGATGGTCACGACGCCACGCCACGGCGGGAGGTCCCGCAGGCTCCGGCGAAGGATCTGCGTGGCCGAGTCCAGGATGCACTTGACCGCGCGGTAACCGTGAGCAGTACAGCCTGGAGCGCCCACCCGATCAAGGCTGACGTTGACCGGGACGGGACGGTAACGCTGCACGGCAAAATCGAGCTGATGGCACAGCGCCAGGAGATCGAGGACGCGATCTGGCAGGTACCTGGTGTGCGCGTCGTCAATAACTATATTGTGGCCGAGGATGAGATCCTGGAGCGGGCCAATCAGCGCCTTGAGAACCTCCTCCAGAAGGGCAAACTGGATGGCGCAACAGATCTCTCGATACTGGTAGAGAACTATATCCTGAGCCTGTATGGACAGGTGCCGACACCCGCGATGAAGTACACTCTGGAGAAGGAGATGCTGGGTATTCCTGGAGTGCGCGTGGTGATAAACCATATCGGGCTGAACAAGGAGATTCCAGGCAATCTGGGGCACACACTTAATAAGGTTGGCGGCGTCTAACGCAGCATATCATCCATAAAAAAAGGCTCGCCTGGCAGCGAGCCTTTTTTTATGGTGAATACTCAAATGCTGTTAGCGTTTGCGCAAGAAGGCGGGGATGTCGATGACATCACCCGAGGGCGAGTTGCGACTGGCACGCGACAGATCAGAGTTGCGCTCCAGCCGGCGCACCTGGCGCTGCTGGTTGGGGGTGGGACGCTGGATCGGCTGGGCCTCCGGCTCGGGAACTGGCAGGCTACGGCTACCAGTCTCGACATCGACCGATGCATCCTCCTCGAATTCCTCCTCGTCAGCAATCTCAACGGGCATCGGCGAAGAGGGTGGCACGGCACGCCGCACATCCGCCGGAACGGGTGGAGGCGTCACCGGCCCCTGGCGGCTCACGTCCGGGGAGGGCGCTTGCGCGCGCTGCACCGGCCCGGTCGACTGTTGCGCAATATTGCTCGCTGGCGAAGGTGTAACAGGCGAATTGTAGCCAGGCTGCGAGGGACGCGACGAACCACTCACCATGCTGCCAATCGACGAAGAGGAAAGCCTGCTCCTATCATAGAAGTCACGCCCGGGATAGGGAGTAGACATCCCCTGCGAACGAGCGTTCGCGGCAGCATTATTATCAAATCCTGTCGCGATCACGGTAATCTTGACCCGGCCCTCAAAGTCGGGATCCTGCACCGCGCCAAAGATAATATTGGCCTCGGGATGCGCGGCCTGGCTGATGATGTTAGCGGCCTCGTCCACCTCAAAGAGCGTCATGTCCATACCACCGGTAATATTGAACAGCACACCACGCGCTCCACTGATATCGATATCCAGCAGGGGGCTGGAGATGGCGATCTGGGCTGCATCGGCGGCACGCGTCTCGCCGCTGGCCTCGCCAATCGCCATCAGCGCTGATCCAGCCGCGGACATAATCGTCTTTACGTCGGCAAAGTCCAGGTTGATCAGACCAGGCACGGTGATCAGATCGCTGATACCCTGGATGCCCTGGCGCAGCACATCATCGGCCAGCTTGAATGCCTCAGCCAGCGAGGTGCGTTTGTCGGCAACCTGCAGCAGGCGATCATTAGGTACAGTGATCAACGTATCAACATGCTGCTTCAGGTTAGCGATACCTTCCTCGGCCGAGATCTGGCGCTTCTTGCCTTCAAACTTGAAAGGCTTGGTCACCACGCCAACCGTCAGCGCGCCCACCTCGCGAGCGATCTGCGCCACAATGGGACTGGCGCCGGTCCCGGTTCCACCTCCCATGCCAGCTGTAATAAAGACCATATCCGAGCCCTTGAGCGCTTCATAGATTTCTTCCGCATTCTCTTCAGCTGCCTTGCTGCCAATACTCGGATTGCCGCCAGCACCGAGGCCACGAGTGAGCTTGTCACCGATGCGGATACGCTGTGGTGCCTCCGTGAGCAGTAAAGCCTGCGCATCGGTATTAATGGCAATGAATTCTATGCCCAACATTTCAGCCTGGATCATGCGATTGACAGCATTGCTCCCGCCCCCACCTACGCCAATCACGCGGATCTGGGCGAATCCTTCAGGTTGATGATTTCCCATAGGTAACATTATTCCGTGGCCTCCTTTCGAGCCTCTCAATTTATAGAACGAATAAGTGGGCAGAAACAAACAGTAGCTAGAGTGTATTCGTCGCTAAACGAGAGACCCGCCTAAGGAATAAACGCGCGCAACCAGCGGCCAAAGCGCGATAATATATCCCCTGACTGCTCTTCCTCAAGAGCTTCCTCTTCATCAATGATCATGGACGTGTGGCGCAACCCCCAGAGCAGCAGACCTACTGCGGTGGCATAGGCCGGGCGGTTAATAGAATCGGCCAGGCCATGCAGGCCGAGCGGTGCCCCGACACGCGAAGGCATCTCCAGCGTCTGGCCCGCCAGCTCCAGAATGCCCGGCAGCTCGGCGGTGCCTCCCGTGATGACCACGCCCGCCGGCAGGAGCCCATCGTAGCCAGATTTCTTGATCTCCTCATGCACCATGCTAAACAGCTCTTCCACGCGAGCCTGGATGATTTCCGCCAGCAATTTACGCGGCACGAGATCATTACAATCGGGCATAAAATGCGCCAGATCGATCATGTCGTTCTCATCAATACTCTCGGGATCACAATGACCAAAAGTCACCTTGAGCTCTTCAGCAACTCCCAGAGGAAGACGCAAACCAATAGCGATATCACTGGTAATCAGGTTGCCACCAATGGGCAAAATAACCGTCTGCCAGATCGCGCCATCGGCAAAAACAGCGATATCGGTCGTACCGCCACCGATATCGACAAGCACCACACCAAGGTCGGTCTCACCATCAGCCAGCACAGCCTCGCTTGAGGCCAGCGGCTCCAGCACGAGATCTTCAATCTCTACATGAGCTCGATGCAAACATTTAATTAAGTTATGAATGGAGGACACCGCGCCCGTAATGATATGCGTCTCCACCTCGAGGCGGAAACCAGACATACCAATAGGATTTTTAATGCCCTCTTGCCCATCGACCACATAACCTCGCGGAATGACGTGAATCACCTCGCGGTTGGCGGGAATGGCAATGGCACGCGCG
>JAFMRP010000096.1 GCA_017354095.1 Ktedonobacteraceae bacterium | reverse complement strand
TTATAGAGCATAAATTGAAATGAGAGGACGCGCGCCCGGCTCTCTTCAGGCGAGCGCTCTTGCATAACTGTCTGGGTGGGGATGTTCACGCAGGACATGGCGACGCCGAGCCAGAAAACGACGAATATGGTGGACCAGAACAACCAGGCGGATTCAAAGCCGTGGCGCGGATCGAGCGCCAGTGTCAGCCATTTGTTCGCCGGAAGAAACAGAAAGCCCACGGCCAGGGCAATAAAGCCGAGCAGCGCCAGGCGCATCTTGCCCACGCGCTCGCTGATATGTGGTACCAGGACAGCTGATCCAACCAGCCCTACCGCTGCCGGAGCCAGAATGAGCGCCATGTCGGCAGCGGGGCGATGGAGTATCTCTTGCACGAAGGTGGGAGCCAGTTCGCCGACGAGCTGCATGAGCACACCTACCAACGAAAGCTGAAGTACTGAGAAAAAGAGTAGGTGATCGGCGCGTACGATATACCAACCAGCCAGCATGTCGCGCCAGAGATCGTGCAGTACTCGTCCCATAGCGACACTTTCACGTTCTTTATGATATTGGCGCACATGCGACTCTTGCAGAGCACGAGCGGGAATAGCCAGAATAAGGAGGGCGCATACGGCATAGAAAGCGGCCACAATGACAAAGACCATATCGGTCGAATAGACATGAGCTGTCCATGCTCCCAGGTGCAGTGTAAAGGGAGGGAAGATGGTCGCGACAATACGTCCCAGCAGTAGAAAGCCGATAGCCTGTGAGAGCGTCAAAGTGATGTTAAAGAGCGAGAGGGCGGGCATCAGTTCATGCTTGCCGACCAGCAGCGGGATGGCCGCGCCCTCAGCCGGGGTAAAGAACTGGCCAATCAGCGATGTCAGGAAGACCAGGGTCAGCAGTGGCCAGAGATTGGTGCGATCATAGAGCAGCGAGGCAAAGATCAGCAGCATAGTAATGATGCGCAGCACATTGCTCACCCAGAGCACGGTACGTTTGTGCTGACGATCGACGACCACGCCGGCCAGCGCACCAAAGGGGATCGCAGGCAGGGTGAAGGCGATAATGGCTACACCTACCATGACGACCGAGTGGGTTGTCTCGCTCACCAGCAGGATAACGCCGAAGTTGGCGGCATTGAGGATAGTCATTGAGATAAGTTGAGCCAGCCAGAGCAGTAAAAAGTTGCGATTATTGAGCACCTGCCGAAAGCGGGCGAGCTCGCTTGTTTTTTTCTGGTTGGCCGGTTCTGGCCTGGTCGATGATGCCACGTATTGTTTACCTCAAAGGTGAAAATGGGCCAGTGTACATAATTGTACATACGTGCTATGACTATGAGTGGTTGTTGCGGAGTTTTTTTCCGCTTTTTTTAATTGTCGCAGTATATTAATAGATAGAAGGGTATTTTGATGCCCCGGCGCTGCGCGCCTTGCAGGTTTTTTTGGTGCGGATGGTGGATGGCGTGGGCACAGTTGAAAACTCCGGGGGTAGAGGAGGAGCCGCGCCGCTGGCTCAGCTGAAGACACCTGTTATGGGCGACATGAAAAAGTTTTTCCAGGGATGGAAGGGAATAATTTATGCAGAATAATTATGATGTGTTGAAAGATACATGGATTTATCAGGAAATTAAACAGCAGATTATGGAAGAGATGCATGAGCAATGCTTGAGTGAGCTTCGCCAGGCGATCTTTGAGATTGTGGAGGCTCGTTTTCCGCGGCTGCTGCCGCTTGCCCGGAAGGTTGCCATACCTTTGCGGGATTCGGCGGAGGTGCGCACGCTGCTGGTAGTGGTGGGGAGTGCAAAGGGGGAGCGGGAAGCCCGACAATATCTGGGGGAGCGCGAGAACGCTGCGGCGTTGACGTGAGGGGAACTTTGCTATCAGTACCTGACAGGGCGTGCTATAATGTGGGCGCTATGACCATACATCAAGAGACAAAGCATAAGGTTGATCTACTTTCGTTGACGCTGCCGGAGATGGAGGGCTGGTTGAGGGAGCGTGGGGAGGAGCCCTACCGTGCTCGCCAGCTGTATAGCTGGCTCTACCGGCAACTGGCGACGGACTTTGCGACGATGTCGAATCTGCCGCGTGGCCTGCGCCAGAAATTGGAGGAGGAGGCATGCATCGGGCCGGTAGTAGTGCGCAGCGAACAGCACTCGAAGGATGACCGTACCAGGAAGATTCTACTGGAACTGGCGGATGGGAAGCTCATCGAAGCCGTATTGATGCTGTATCCGCCGCTGGGTGAGAGCAGTGCGCGCGCCACCGTCTGTGTATCGAGCCAGGCGGGCTGTGCGTTTGGTTGTACATTCTGCGCGACGGGACAGATGGGCTTTGATCGTCATCTGAGCGCGGGCGAGATCGTGGCGCAGGTGCTGCATTTCGCACGTGAGCTGCGAGCTGATCCCTGGAGAGCGGCCGGGCTGCCAGGCAGCAAAACTATAGATCATATCACTAATATTGTGTTGATGGGCATGGGTGAACCGCTGCACAACTATGATAACCTGCTCAAGGCGCTGCGAATCCTGAATAGTGCCGAGGGTTTCCAGCTAGGAGCGAGGCATATGACGGTATCGACGGTGGGGCTGGTGCCGGCAATTCGCAGGCTGAGCCAGGAGCCGCTGCAGGTGAACCTGGCCATCTCACTGCACGCGCCGAGCGATGAGCTGCGCGGACAGACAATGCCGATCAACCGTAAATATCCGTTGAAAGAGTTGCTGGCCGCCTGCCAGGACTATATTACGGCAACAGGGCGACAGGTAACATTTGAATATGTGCTACTGGCAGGAGTCAACGATACGCCCGCGCACGCGCAACAGCTGGCAGAGTTGCTGACTCCACTCAAGCAGTTCGCGCACGTCAATTGTATACCAGTCAATGCGACCGGAGCTGACTATCGTCCGCCTGGTCCTGACGCAATCCGGGCATTCCGCTCAGTCCTGTTTGAGCGTGGCGTGAGCAATAGTGTGCGTGCTGAGCGCGGCGACGATATCGCAGCCGCCTGCGGGCAATTGCGTACGCGCTTTGAGGAGCGTCGTAAGCAAAAGGCATTGGCACCACAAGGGTAGAAGTGTGAGAGGAGAGACAGGGATGTTACATGTTCAAGAGGACCCTTTCCCGCAACGCATGTCAGTTGAAGAATACCTGCAGCTTGATGAGAGATCACCGCAGCGATTGGAATACCATCAGGGCATCGTATATGCCCTGGCAGGGGCATCGCTTGACCATAACACTATTATTTTCAACCTCACCCAGGCATTGAAAACGCAGCTCAAAGGTAGTCCCTGTCGAACCTACTTTGAAGGTGTCAAAACATTGGTGGCCGAGGACATTTACTATTACCCAGATGTGGTAGTCACCTGTGATGTCTCAGATTACAGGAAAGATCCCAGGCAGCCGCGAAAAAAGCCCAGGACTATTCGCTCACCACATCTTGTGATTGAAGTACTTTCGCCAGAGACGGAGCGCACCGACCGGGGAGAAAAAATGAAGGCTTATCAAGCATGCTCATCGATCGATGAAATCGTGCTGGTCAATCAATTCTATAAAGAGATAGAAGTATGGCGGCGTGCTGATGGATGGCAGAGGCATAGTTATGAGAGCGGTGAAGTACTTGAGCTGGCCAGTTTAGATCTGTTTATTGATGTTGATGAGATATACGACGAAGCGCTATAGGGGATTGCGGGGTAAAAAGAAGCCAGCCACCCGCAGGGGGTGGCACTACATTTCTTAAGGGGGTGCAGAGAGATGGGATGCCCAGAAACGTTATAAGGCTTCTTTTTCGTTAATGGTCTTATTGCTTTGTTTGGCTGTGCAAAACAAGTTTTAGCGATTCTTGGGTGTCTTGCTCATAGTGCGCAGACAACGGGTGCAGATATTCACACGGCGGGGAACACCGTTGATCTCGATGCGGCGGCGCTGTACGTTGAGCACAAAGCGGCGACGGGTGCGATGCTGTGAGAAGGGCACATTGTTGCCATACATAGGTTTGCGCTCACAGATATCACAACGACCTGCTGACATTGTTATCATCCTCCCTCTAACGATCTAACGGCCGCGGGTATTGTTGTAATCTATCGCCGCCGTTGACTTGATAAACCTCGGAGCCTCTGGTATACTGCTTGCGTAAAGCTCGTGCGAGGAAACCGCTATGCGAGTATAACCGATATTGATCATTTTGGCAAGAGAGAAGACATATGCGTATGCCAAAAGCGTCATCCATTCAACCGCAGCACGGCTCCAGTCCTCTCGGCAAGATAGAGGTCCTCCCCAATGCAATTCACACCATCGCGGTACAGGCTACGAGCGCGTGTTATGGAGTGCTAGGGATTGCTGCACCTCGCCTGCGCAACGGGCAGGCCATACTTCTTCCCACCGACCAGATGAACCAGGGAGTGCGAGTACATGTTGTCAACAGTCAACTCGTAATAGAGATATATGTTGCATTGGAGTATGGACTACGTATTTCAGAGATTGCTCATAATATTATGAGCAGCGTCAAATTCTCGATTGAGAAGATGCTAGGCATTCCGGTGCTTCAGGTAAACGTCAATGTGCAGGGATTGCTGCACGGGCCTACATTTTATAGCGAAAAAGACTAAGAGGAAAACATAGTCACCATGCAGGAACCGCTACCACGCCCGATACGACTACGGCCCCGACGCATCAGCATTTTTGATGGCCAGGACCTAAAAAAGGCCATTCTGGCTGGTGCGGCATGGTTAGAAGAAAACCGTGAAACGATCAACGCCCTCAACGTTTTTCCCGTGCCAGATGGGGATACCGGTTCAAACATGTCGGCCACGATGAAGGCCGCTATTCGCAACATTGCCAACAGTAATGAAACCTCCGCAGCCACCATCGCCGCCAAAGTCTCGCACGATGCGTTGTTGGGAGCGCGCGGCAACTCGGGGGTAATTCTATCGCAGACATTGCGCGGCCTGGCGCTAGGGCTGGAGGGGAAAGCGACCTTCAGTGCTGCTGACCTGGCCAGGGCATTTCAGGAGGCGGCACACCTGGCCTACCGGGCAGTGATCAAACCGGTGGAGGGGACTATTCTCACGGTAGTGCGCGAGGTAGCCGAGGCGGCGCAGAAGAGCGCCAACCAGGGTGATGACCTGGTTGCACTGATGCAGGACGTGGTGAGCACAGCGCGGCAGGCGGTGGCGCACACACCTGAATTGCTGCCGACGCTGAAAGAGGCGGGCGTTGTGGACGCCGGAGGGCAGGGTTTCTGCACCATACTGGAGGGTATCCAGCGCTATGTACGAGGCGAGGCCAATGCGCCGGCACTGGTGAGCGCACCCAGCAGCGTCCCTGTGAAGAAGGGGCGAGTCACGGTCGAAGAGGAGTTCGGTTATGAAGTCGTCTTCCTGCTGCGTGGTAGCAACCTGAACGTCGAGCGCATTCGCCAGGACATCATCGACATGGGGGGTGTTTCGACGGTTGTAGCGGGAGATGAGAAGATACTGAAGGTGCATACGCATATTCCAACGCCGGGCAAGGTGCTTGATTACGGCGTCGGGTTGGGCAGCCTGCTGGACATCAATATTGAAAACCTGCAAGAGCAGAGCCTGGCATATGCGGCCGAGAGCGCCGCCGAGCACGCAGGGAAAGTACCAGAGACGCCGCAACCAGCCACGCAGTCCATCGCCACCGTCGCCGTCGTAGCGGGTGCGGGTTTTGAGAAAGTTTACCAGGGCCTGGGAGTCAGTTCTATTGTGCATGGTGGGCAGACGATGAACCCCAGTATAGAAGAGCTGTTAGCAGCTGTTGAGGCTACGCCCTCCAAGCAAGTCATTGTGCTGCCGAATAACAGTAATGTGATACTCAGCGCGCAACAGGTCGTCAACCTGACGCAGAAAGAGGTCTATGTAGTACCGACCAGGACGCTGCCGCAGGGGATCGCAGCGCTGCTGGCCTTCAACTTTGACGCCGACTTTACCGCTAACGGGCAAACAATGAGTGAAGCGGCGAAGCAGATCCAGACGGCGGAAATCACCACCGCTGTACGCAGCGTGCAGATCGGCTCCGTCAACGTACGCGAAGGAGACTTTATCGGAGTGATCAATGGCGACCTGGCCGTAGCAGGTCAACAGAGCGAGCAAGTGATTCAGGATACATTGCAGCGAATGGATATCGAGCGCTTTGAGATTGTCACGCTCTACTATGGTGAGGGAGTGAGCGAGGAGGACGCACAGGAGACGGCGAAGATGATCAAACAGCGTTACTCGCGCCTTGAGATAGAAGTTGTGGATGGTGGACAACCCTACTATGCCTATATCATCTCCGCGGAATAATAGAGCAAGCGCGGGGTATATAAATTTATTTTTTCGGGAGTCGTAAATGGGTATTCGTCTCGTAACAGACAGTACGGCGGATCTTACTGTCGAGCAGGCAAAGGGGCTGGACATTACTATCGTTCCCCTGACGGTATTTTTCGGGGAAGAGGCATACCTGGACAACGTGGAGCTGGATAACGCCGCTTTTTATCAGAAGCTCCAGGCAAGCAAGGAGCTGCCACGTACATCGCAGCCCTCGCCGGCAGCGTTTCAAGAAGCTTATACGCGGCTCATCAATGAGGGGGCTGACGGCATTATTTCTTTACATCTCTCTTCAAAGCTTAGCGGCACTTACCAGTCGGCCTGCACGGGTCGTGATTCGCTACCGGAGGAGCTGCGCAAGGTACCGATCGAAGTGATCGACTCACAGAGCATCAGCGTTGGAATGGCCTATCCATTGATGCGAGCAGTGGAGCAGATACGGCAAGGACTGGGGATGGAAGAAGTCAAAGAGCAGATGCTGTCCCGGCTGACGCGCACGCGTATTCTGGCGGTACTGGACACGCTGGAATTTCTGAAGCGTGGTGGGCGTATTGGCACGGCCAGGGCCTTGCTAGGCAACATGTTAAGCGTCAAGCCGATTGTATCGTTAAAAGAGGGAGCGGTGGTACCGGTGGAGCAGCCGCGTACACGCAGCAAAGCTTACGCGCGTATCGCGCAGCTGGTTGGCGAGATGGGGGCATTGGAGCACCTCTATATTGCTGAAGCGAGCGTCGAAGTGGGAGAGCAGCTTGCGGATACGCTCAAGGGAATCTATGCTGGAACGATCGAGACCTGCAAGCTAGGGGCGGTGCTAGGCACGCACACTGGACCAGGCACCGTAGCAATCTCGGCGGTCACGGCGCAGTCATAACAGGATTGCAGGCAGGTCCGGGCGTTAATAGAAGAGTTAAAAGGATTTAGGTAGCGGTCGAGCAACTAAGCAGGCGATGATGATTGATGGGCGTTGACTATTGTCAACGTGTCACGTACAATAGTAGTATGTCTGGTGTAAGCGCTCGACGGGCCTGAGTCTGGGAGAGCGATGCAGGCATCAATCAGCCGAATAGAGAAACATTCTGTCAGGGCAAAACGTGCTTAATGTAAGGACATTCGCAAGCGAGGTCCATGCTGTACCATGTAGTTCGTCTCGTTGTAAAAGAGTTGCCCACGAGGGGGCTCATACAAAGGTTCGTTGGAAACAGCCATCCAGAGATGGCGTAGACTACGAAGGAGGAACGACTGTGGGAATGTTACGGGTGATGTCACGGCGCGGAGATGACCGAGTCACCTGGGACGAGCAGAAAGTTCTGACGGGTGATCCAGAGGCGATGGCTGCTGTTCGTGAAGCGGAGCGCATATTCGCCCAGGAGCGCGCAAAGGGAGCTGCCGCATTTCGGATAGATGCAGGGAGACCGGCACAACGTATTGAGCGATTTGACGCCACAGCCGAGCAGATCATCATGGTCCCGCGAGTCGTTGGAGGATGAGTCCGGTCACGCAGGTGCTCACTATCCTGTGCTGGATTGTCATTGCTCTTGCAATCGCGCCGATGGTATGGCTGTTGATGCAGCCTTATCTGAGGGGGTTATCGCAGGCTGAGCGCAGAGCCACAGGGCTGCTACGCGATGTTTTAACGCCTGAGCAGTTTCACGAGCTGATATGGCGTGGTTACCTGGAGATTCCCAGTCCTACGGAGCCTCAACGCGTGTATCGCGTGCCAAAGAACAAGGGGTATGTTCAGGTGATAGAAAATGGGCGCGCTATTATGCGACTCTGCTTGCAGCCAGCCGAGTGCCTGCCCGATGCAGATCTCGTGGCGCTCCATAAGCTCATGATAGAAGCCAACGAAGAGATATACCTGCAAAAGGCAAATAAGTACCTGTGTATAGAGTGAGATCTATGGCAGGGAAGAAGCGGGGGGCGCGAGTATTCGCGCCCCGCTTTTTATTTTTCACTCTTCGTTCTCGTCTCCTTCTATTTGAATGATGTCGCGATGTCCATTCTGTTTGACGCAGGCGTGCGGTCCGTCATCGAGCGGAGTCTGGCAGAATGGGCAGACGGGTCTACCGGCGGCGATGAGCGCGGTTATTGAACGTGAGAGATGTTGCGCATCGACCAGGGTAAAGCTGAAAACAATGGCTTCATCTTCGTTAATAGCAACTTGTGGTTCTCTGTCGGAGTCCATGACCACTTCCATAGGCACGGCGGTCAATTGAAATGTTGCGTCAGCTTCAATGAAATTGAGGCGTATCTCTCCGACCTGGAAATCGTACGTTGGGCTCAGGGGGAAATCCGCCGGCATATTCCGAGGCTGTGGTAGTTCGCTGGCATGAGCCTCGGTGCGCAAAACCTGGCCCTCAGTAATGTACGCCAGCACCTGATCCAGGGTCAGGGAGAGGCGATTGAGGTATTCTTTCTCCATCCAGAGGATAGCAGAGCTATTCGAGCTGCGCACAAAGAGACGAAAACGGCGCTGCCCGGGTTGGCCGACGGCGTCGGCGCCCAGAACGCGAGCAAGTCCCAGATCATCAGTCATATCTCACCTCTTGCACCAATGGTTTTTGTAGTTCTCATGATTCCAGATTCCTAATAGCCACGCACCGGCTCGTACAGGTTTAGCAGTGGCTGTCCGGTCCGGTAGCGGCGCAGATTTTCGGCAAAAAGCCCTGTGAGTCGTTCGTCATAGTGGTCGCTAATGCCGGAGATATGGGGAGTCAGGATGACATTGGGCAGTTCGTACAAGGGGCTATTCGCCGCCAGGGGTTCCTGCTCTACGACATCCAGCCCGGCGCCAGCGATCCAGCCTTCCTGCAAAGCTTTGATGAGGGCCTGTTCATCCACGACGCGGCCGCGGGCAATATTGACCAGATAAGCATGAGAGCGCATCGCGCGCAGCTCGGCCAGACCGATCAGCTTTTCTGTTTGCGTGGTCAGGGGTACAGCGATGACGACGTAGTCACTCTGGCGCAGCATATCATGTAGTTGCTCCAGAGGAAAGAGCAGATCGGCATCGGGGTCCTGCTGACCCTGTTGAGCGGTGCGCCTGGTAGCCAGCACACGCATCCCGAAGGCGTGGCCAAGTTGAGCGACACGGCGGCCAATAGCACCCAGGCCAACGATGCCCAGAACGCTACCTGCCAGTTCACGACCTTTCAGGTGGTACCAGCTAGCGCTTAGTGGCCAGGTACGTCGATCCTGCAAGCGTACCATCTCGGGCCAGCTCCGATTGAACATGAGCATGCTGCCAAAAACGTACTCGCCGATGGTAGTTGCATGGATACCAACCGCGGTTGTAACCATCACGCCGCTATCAGGGCTGAGGACGCCTGTTGATTGCAGGCCATCAACACCGGCTCCAGAACATTGTAACCAGCGCAGGCGACGTGCCAGCACGCGCCAGTCGTCTGGTAGCCAGTAGGAGCAGAGGATTTCAGCATCGCGCATGCGTTTGAGAAACTCCTCGGTATTGACGGTGCAATAGATCTCCGCGTTCGCCGCCTCGCGCAAGCGTGCGAGGGAGGACGGGGAGAATTGGAAGGCACTGATCACAACGGGTTGATCGGTTATGGACATCGCAATTCCTCTCTTCAGGGATAAGTTGCAGAGCTTGACCGCTATCTCTTTTTCAGTCTATCTGAATCGGGGCGAGGTAGCAATATCATTATAGGCGATAGAGGATTGCTTTGCCTGTTTTCGGGCGAAATTGTCACTG
>JAFMRP010000664.1 GCA_017354095.1 Ktedonobacteraceae bacterium | reverse complement strand
GGTGAGGACGATCGTATCAGCAAAGGTGGGTACACCAATGGACTTAATATTGGCCCCGAACTGGCTGGACCAGAAGGTGGGCAGGGACTTATGCGCGCGGCGTGTCGTTGCGGTGGCCAGCATGTTATGAGCCGCAGTCTCTGCCTGAGTGACGGCGTTGCTCCAGTGCTCGACCACCAGGAGTTCGCCGTCATAGAGAGGATGAGGCCAGCGGGCGACATCTCCAGCGACGAATATATCATCGGTGACCACGCCATCGGCATCGAAGGCACGACAAGCGGCGTCACAGACCACGCCGCGTCCATCGGCAGCCAGCCCCGCGCCCTGTAACCATTCTGTATTGCGCAGGGAGCCCAGGGCCACCACGGCCACGTCCACGTCCAGTTCGTCTCCATCCGAGAGCCGAGCGCGGCGGAGTTTCTTGTGGGCATCTCCTTCCAGGCTCAGAACCGTGGTGTTGCAGCGCAAATCCACTCCATGCCGACGCTGTAAGGAGGCGGCAAAGGTCCCGGCTGCCTGGCCAAGGGCACCGGCCAGAGGGGCGGCACTACGCTCGGTGACAGTGACTTGCAGGCCGAGTTCGCGGCAGACGGAAGCCACCTCAGAGCCGATGAAGCCACCACCAATGACGAGTACCCGTTTGGGGCCTGTCGCCAGACGGGCATGGAGTCGAGCGGCATCGTCACGGGTGCGAACTGTGAACACCCCGTCGAGGGCGGCTTGCTCCTTGTCCGGCCAGGGACGCGCCCGGGTGCCGGTAGCGATCAAAAGGCGATCGAAGGGAACCTGGCGCCCATCGGCGAGCTGTACCTGCCGGTTGGACAGATCGAGCGCCGCAGCTCTGGTACCCAGCAGCCATTGTGCCGCGATATCTCGTCGCCGGGGCAAGGTGGTATGCTCCGCCGAGATCCATCCCTCCTGGACCGCTTTGGACAAGGGTGGGCGATCATAGGGTTCGTAGGGTTCATCGCCAATAAGGGTCAGGTGGCCTGTAAAGCCTTCTGCGCGCAGGGTCTCCGCCGCGCGCAAACCGGCCAGAGAGGCTCCAACGATCACTATGCGGCCATTGGTGGTGCCGTTCCACTGGGAGGGAGGGTTGTTCGTCATACCTTTCCTCCACCACGCTCTGGCTGAGAAACCGCCTCGGGTTGCTCATCCAGGTAATCGAGCAGAATGGCCTGGACCGGGCACACCGCCGCGGCCCATCTGACCTGCTCACGCACCTGGTCATCGGGAGCAGAGTTATATTCGAGGACTTCTTCGCCATGAAAGCGGAAGACTTTTGGCGCGAGAAATACACACTGTCCGTAGCTCTGACAGCGTGTCAAATCAACCACAATTCTCACGTGGACGCTCCTTTCGTATCCGCGAAATTGCGCAATGTTCTATGGCCAACCACACCCGGCCACCCGAGACCGGCCCCCACAAGGGGGGGCCCTACATTCCCGTGGGGCACGGGGGAGATGTACTACCATAATTTATTCATGTTCACCAGGAGGTGGGGAGTTACTCCCTGGAGCCTCTCCAGAGGAAACACGTAGGAGGGGAGGTTAAAATTTCATATTTACAAGAGAAAGAGAATGTACCTGGCGGAGCATTGTTGAGGGGTGGCAAAAGCGCTGGGGCCAAAGAGCTGGTAGCGCAGGCAGTCGCCGGGGTACAAATTATAGGTTTGCCCATCGACGCTGACTTCCAATTGCCCCTCGATCAGAAGCAGATGGTGTTCCAGGCCCAACCCTGGCGGGCGGTCATAGGTGATGCGCGTGCCTGGTTCGAGTTCGCACTCCAGGACCTCGGCAGCCAGAGTCTGGGCAGGTGGGGACACCGAACGACGCCGGAACCCGATGGTTGGATCAGTCCAGACCGATTGTGTGTTTCGGCGAATAAGGGGGACAAAGGTATCCTCAACCATGTGCATCAGCCGCGACAGGGTCAGGCCATAGGCCGCGCAGAGTTTGCCGAGCACGCTTGTCGTTGGGCTCACCTCGGCGTTCTCAAGCCGGGAGAGGGTCGCGCGGCTCACGTTGCTCCGTTTTGCAAGCTCGTCCAACGACCAACCGCGCTCAGCGCGCAGACTCTTGAGGCGCTGGGCGATCAGCTGGTCAATGGAGGTATGATCCGAGTTGGTGTTTTCCATATGTGGGATGATATTTCATATGTGGGACTTTGTCAAGGTGCAGATATGTTTATCGGGTGTAATCCTGACAGAAGGTGTCATGTAGGAGGATCTAATCTTCATATTGCAATGAATTGTTAAAGTTTCCGCAGGAGAAAACTGGTGAGTAAAAAAGAGTTAGAGCTTTTCTTTGAGCAGGTAGAGAAAGACCATAGTCTCAGCGGGGTTATTCTGGTTTCTCGGGAGGGAGAGGTTGTCTTCGAGAAAGCATTTGGGTTTGCAAGCAGGCAGTTGAATGTTCCAAACGTGCTCGAAACGAAGTTTCATATTGCCTCTGTGACAAAAATGTTTATCGCGATGGCGGCTCTTATACTCTCCGAGCAAGGACGTATCGAGCTTCATGAAAAGCCAGCGGCTTACTTGCCTGAACTGGCAACACTAGATAGGGACATCACGCTTCATCACCTTTTATCTCATACGTCTGGTTTACAGGATATTTACGAGGTCCCAAATCTTCGATTTGAGATGCACAAGCTCAAAAATGAACGGGGGGATCTTCTCTCCTACCTGGTGAAGCTGCCACAGTTGTTCCGTCCGGGGGAAGGATGGAGTTATAGCAGTACCGGTTTTATTTTAATGGGCTATCTCATGGAGAGAGTGACAGGATTATCGTTCGCCGAATTGATGGAACGTTATGTTCTCGCGCCCCTGTCTATGACGAATACGGGTCTTGACGTTCCGCGCAGGATTAATCCTGGCCGTGCCTATGGTCATACTGTCAAGAATGGGCTGGTGGTCAACGCGAACAATGACAGGTTGAGCGTATTTGAGGAGGCGCCTGGTGAACTTTACTCAACGGTGCATGATTTAAAAAAATGGTGCGATGCGATGTTTGATTGCCCGCTTGTTTCTGCACAAACTTTGCAGATGATGTTTACTCCTCATGGCCAGGTTAATCCTGCGCTTCATTATGGATACGGGTGGTTTCTTGCTCCTCGATTTCGGATGCATGGTGGAGGAACGCCTGGATTTGTCTCGCGGATCAGACAATATCCAGAGCAGCACGTGAGTATTATTCTGCTCTTTAATTCTGACCAGACGAATCCAGATACGATCCTCAGTGCGGTTGAGCCGCTTATTGTTGGGTGAGGCTATTTTTGCTGGTCGCGTTCGCGGGCCGGGGTGAGGGCAGTGGCCCACCAGAGCAACTCGTTTATCATCCCGTTGAAGGCACGGTCGAGGAATGCTTTACTCGGGGAATCAGGTGGGTCAGATACGTTGGGAACCACGCCGGGGACCAGGGAGATGCCAACTTGCTCGCGGATGGGGACCATTTTTAGCTCGATGAACACCTGGCGCAATTGTTCCGCCACACGGTACCCGGCGGAGAATCCGCCGTAGTTGACGATGGCGGCTGGTTTGTGGGTCCATGGGAGGTAGAGGTGGTCGATGGCGTTCTTGAGTACGGCCGGGTAGCCAAAGTTGTACTCGGGGGTGACAAAAATGAAGCCCTCGGCCCTATCGACCTGCGCGGCCCAGTGCTCGGCTTCGGGCGCGATATGTCCATAAACTGGCGAGGTGGGGGAATCAAAGAATGGGAGTGGGATATCGCGCAGGTCGGCCAGTTCGAATGTTATGTCGGTGCGCGTGGCGAGGCGATCCATGAGCCAGTTTGTTACGACTTCGCCTCTGCGGCCCTGTCGTGTGCTGCCAAAGATGACTAAAATGTGGGTTTTGGTGTGCATGTTTTTTCTCTCCTTTTTGGGGGTACATTCGATTTCAGAGCTTTCTAATGCTTTCTCCTCGCCGCCTGCGGCGGCTCGCGAAAAAAAGGAAGGAGAAAGGTTTTCTGGGGACACCCCAGACC
>JAFMRP010000663.1 GCA_017354095.1 Ktedonobacteraceae bacterium | reverse complement strand
GCCTGGAGGTCTGCCGGCGCGTGCGGATCAGCCATCCTGCCCTGCTGATTCTTATGCTCACAGCGCGGGATGGGCCAGCGGATCGTGTACGCGGCCTGGATCTGGGCGCGGACGATTATGTTGTCAAACCATTCCACTTCCCCGAACTGGTGGCACGCACGCGCGCCTTGCTGCGGCGCGATATGCGTGCTCGTATCCCGCTGCTCCAATGGAAAGATCTCAAGGTTGATACGGTGGCACACATTGCCTGGCATCGTAACCGTCGCCTGAATCTCACGCGCAAAGAATTGAGCATCCTGGAGTATTTGCTACGCCACCAGGGAGAAGTCGTCAGTCAGGAAACGCTGTTAGAGCATGTCTGGGACATGCGGGCCAACCCGTTTACGAATACCGTGCGTGTCCATATCAACTCGCTGCGCCACAAACTGGAGGACATGGCGGATACACCGCACTATATCGAGACATTGATTGGGCAGGGGTATCGCATTGGGTGATCAGACCGTCAGGAGGGTTATCGATCATGAGATTTCAAAGGGTACTCGCAGGAAAGCTCCGCATCCCATTACGGCTTCGCTTGGCGCTCTGGTCTGCCGGGCTGGTATTCTTTTTAAGTATCGCTCTGCTGCTCTTCGTCAATATACAAACCATAGCAGCCTTTCCTACCGTTATGAAAAAGCAACTGGCTGCATGCAGCCAGAACAGCAAGTGCGGCTCCCAAACGTTCATCATCGTCAATACCTCGCAACAGAACAGTACAGTGAGCAGGCAGGAGGCCGAGTTTGGGCCAATCTTGACACCGCTCACCTATGCTCTGCGTACTGAGCTTGGCACGATCTCGCTGATCGGTCTGGGATTGGTCGCGCTGCTGGGTGGCGCCGGAGCATATCTCCTCAGCGGCTTCGCTCTGCGACCATTGCGACAGATGAGCGAGACGACCAGACACATTCACAGCAACACCTTGCATACCCGCCTGGCCAGGCAGGGTCCACGGGACGAGGTGAGAACACTGGCCGACACCTTTGATGCCATGCTGGAGCGGTTGGAGCAGTCATTTGATGCGCAGAAACGCTTCGTGGCCGCCGTCTCGCATGAATTGCGCACCCCCCTGGCCTCGCTGCGCGCAAACCTGGAGATTGTCGCAACCGATGAAGAGACCACAATGAACGACTATCGCCTCATGATCGCGACCCAGGAACGAGCTATCTCCCGCCTGGAACGGCTAGTAGCCGATCTGTTGCTGCTCACCGCCAGTGAACAGCCAGCAACCCTTGAGCAGGTGGCGCTTTCCCCACTTGCTGAGGAAGTCATGGACGATTTGCAAAGCATGGCGCGTGAGCGACAGGTTGCACTGAGCCTGGATTGCCAGACAGATCCTGTCGTCATGGGCGATAGCCTGCTGCTTGCTCGCGTCTTCAGCAATCTGATCGAGAACGCAATCTGCTACAATTGTCCAGGCGGGCGGGCTGTGATCACGCTTACGCAGTGCCATCAGCAGGCAGTCGTAAGCGTTGTTGATACGGGGATTGGTATTGCGGCCGATCAGCAGGAAGTCATTTTTGAACGTTTCTATCGGGTGGACCACTCGCGCTCGCGCCACAGAGGCGGCGCTGGTCTTGGCCTGTCGCTGGTGTCCTCAATCGTTCGGCAGCATGGCGGGCAAGTACAGGTAAAGAGCGCACCCGGCCACGGCAGTACCTTTACCGTCTGCCTCCCGCTTACTCAAGAAAAACTCCTCACTACGGGTTCTCCCTGAAAACTTAACACAGACTTTATCTCCCCTTGTCTATACTCCCCCTTGTGGTGTTCGCCGCGCGCTTACACATTTCTAGCGACGCGAACAACAGAAAGAGAAGGAGTAGAGAAACAGATGAATTTGGACCACGCACAAAAGAGCTATCTCACACGTCGTCAGTTTTGTCGTTTCACAGCTGTCACAACCGGAGTTCTGGCTGCTGGTGGGTTAACACTCTGGGAGGCGCAGGTGGGCAACGCTGCCCCTCTCGATCGAGGAAGAGAGAACATCCAGGTCAGTCACGATGAAGGATCGTTTGCCGCGCATGCAGAGACAGGCCTGGCAGCGAATCCACGCCTGCCGAGGAACTTGTTGGGTATCTCTATAGTCGCCAGCAACAAGGGCGCATTGACACTGGCTACTTATGCCTCGTTCAATGGTGGATCGACCTGGAAGAGCAACGGCGAGCTGCCCATGCCGGTTGGTATATCGGATGCCGATGATCCGAGCGTGGCCTTCGATGGCGCCGGGCATGGCTTTGTTTGTGGGTCATTGAGGGGCGATCCCTGGGACACCATGATCGCTGTCTGGCGCAGCGACGATGGCGGAGCAAGCTTCGCTGCACCAGTAGCTGCGATGCAAGGCGAGACCGTTGATCGCCCGTATCTGGCGGTGGATCGTTCTGCGGGTCCTTCCTCTGGCAATCTCTATGTCGTCTGGGCAGCACAGAGTCTGACTCAGGTTGGACTGGCCCGCTCAACCAACGGTGGACTCAGCTTTGAACCAACGCGCCTCATCACGAAGTCGGAGGATATTGTGGTGGCCGGAGCCACGCCTGCCGTCGGGAAAGATGGCCTGGTTGCGGTCATTTATGCCGCAGAGAAGCTATCAGCAGGTGGAAACGATCCAGATTCAGGCGAGGAAGGCGTCAACGATGATGGTCCTCCCTCCCCCGGTCCAGCCCCACGACGGCCGGAAACGATGGGCGAGGTGAGGGTTCTCTGCTCAACTGATTACGGGCAGACTTTTAGCCAGCCGGTCGTGTTGGGTACGGGAGCCATCGAACTGCTCTTTCCAGACGGAGCGGCTGGCAGTCCTGCCCTCCCCACGATTGCTGTGGACCATCACCGCAACATCATCTATGCAGTCTTCGTGACCCATGAATCGCGGGCCAGCCACTCCGCAATTGTCCTCTCCGCCTCCTCTGATTATGGCCGAACCTGGGGCACAACCCGCGCGATTACCCCTGCCAGCGAAACCATCATCTACTTCCAGCCGCAGGTCGCCGTTGACGAAGCAGGCCGCGTTGCCATCTCTGCCTTCACCTTCGATACACAAACGAACCTTGCCAATGTTGTCCTCATCATCTCCAGACCTCATAACCTCAGCTTTCTCCCACCCATCACCGTGACCAGCCAGCCCTTCGATCCCGCGCGGGGAGCGCTCAGCGGCGGCTCCAAGCACGGACCCTGGTGGCTTGGCGATTATCTCGGCCTTGCCAGCACGCCTGATGCTTTTCATCCCCTCTGGGCCGATACACGCCTTGGACACCTGGAACTTTTTACTGCAACTGTGTAGGTAGACGAGATAGCAGGCAAAATATCATAGAATCAGGAGAACGTATGAATTTTCGATCAATCCGTTTCTCGCGACGACATTTGCTGTATTGTACGTGTACGACGATAGCAACTGGCGCTGTGCTGCTGGGCTACAGATCCCCTGCACTGGCTCAGCCCGTTGCTAGCAGGCCGACAAATGTGCAGGTCAGCCATGATAACTACCCAACCCACGCGGAACCATATCTGGCGCTCAATCCGCGCCAGCCACGTAATTTGCTGGGAGCAGCGATGTTGATGGGTCCGCAACATATCCCAACCCTACCCGGAACCTTTTCCTCATTTGATGGCGGGAGAACCTGGCAAGACACGGGACCGCTCCCCCTCCCACCGAATACCAACTACGGGAATGATGTGACTGCCGCCTTCAACGCCAGCGGCACAGCCTTTGTCTGCTCAATGTGTACCGTTCAAAACAGCGACGGCAGCATCAGCAGACCAGATCGTGGCGCCTACATCTGGCGCAGTGAAGATGGGGGACGCAGTTTTCACGAACCCATTGCTGTCATCGGGGGACAGTTTGTAGACCATCCCTGGCTGGCAGTTGACCGCACTCCGGGGCCGCAAGGTGGAAAACTCTACGTAAGTTGGAAACAGGATAGGCCAGGGCCAGATTTTCAGCAGCAGATTGCATTAAGC
>JAFMRP010000662.1 GCA_017354095.1 Ktedonobacteraceae bacterium | reverse complement strand
GCGCGCGAGGACCGTGCGACTATTTTTGCTCGCGGAGGCAATGGCCGTTTTAAGTCCGGCCCTGTGAATGGTTTCTAGCAGTTCCCTTCCCCCTGCGACGAATTCCCGGGGGGTCATCTCTTCGATCAGGTCGTTATAGTAATGATTCTTTCGCTCCATCATCTCCTGGATCTGCTTCTCTGTATAATGGCGTCCACGGATAATGTACATGAGCGATTCGCGGCGCCCAATGCCTCGCAGATGCGCGTCATTTTCTTCGCGTGTGAAGGGAATGTCCTCGTCATCGGCCAGGCGTTTCCAGGCACGATAGTGGTATTCAGACGTATCTGTTAAGACACCGTCAAGGTCAAAAATGATTGCTCCAGGTTTCATCGTACTTTTTCTCCTGTCATGCAAGTTGTTTTAGATGAAGATAATCTGCTTCAACCCCTACATCATCACCATACTACAAGATAAAATACATCATAAACCGAACCATAAGCAATATGGCTATATTGCTTATAGCTATGTACTATCACGAATTATAGCCCTTTTCGTGTGACCTGTCATGGACGAAGCCAGCAGATCAGCAGTATGGCGTTTTTTTTAATCAGGGGAAAGCGGACAGAGGCCGCAAGTCATTAATTTGTGTGTCACGATGAAATGAAAAAATCGATTAGATCGTATATTCTTAAAGGAGGCATCGTGAATAGTTGAGGTGTATCGTGAGGAATGATATATTGTTGTTGTTCGAATATATAGCTGCCTATCTGGCTATATCATTGGAGAAGCGCAGATGAATTTTCCAGTAAGTTTTGGGCTGCCCCAGGTCATCCTTTTCCTGCTGTTCCTGGTGGGTGTTGGATTAATAATATCATCAGCTATGAGCTTGCGCCCCTCGCGTGTCGTAGAGACGGTGATTGATCGGCACGGGGTGGAGCGGAAGAGACGAAGAAGGCGCCGTTTTCGCTGGCACCATGGCGCGGGCGGAATGGTGTTTCTCTTGATCGGCATCGGCATACTCTGGCTCGTCTCTGTGACGCAGGCCTACATCGGCCTGACCAGGGAGATCCGGGCGGCTCGCGTGCATGCTACGCCGATTACCAACGCGAAAATTCCCCAGATGAGCGTTGAGATTACACTGTATGACGATCACCAGCGTCCTATATTGCCGTCGAACACCTATATTGTGAACGGCGACCAGTGGATGGTGCAAGCGGAGTTTATTGAAGTACATCCCTGGTTGGGAGTGCTGGGGGTCCATTCCGGCTATAAGCTGGTACGCCTGGAGGGAATATTCACGGATTCAGATCTGGAGCGCCATCAGGAGCATACGGTTGTTGATCTTAATGGCGGCATCGATGATTTTTTCAAGTCGGTGAAAACCGAATCCTGGTATTCTGGCTTTATTAAGGGAATCTATGGCAGCGCAACCTTCGTGCCTGCTGATGCCACGAAAACGTACGATGTCCTTGTCTCTCAGGATGCTATCAAGGCGGAAATCGCTACTTCACCCTGAATAAAAAAACGGTGAGCGCATCCCAGGTGAGAAGCCCTCGATGCGCTGTTCTCTACTTTTTGTATAGCCATTACGCCCTGAGCAGGTGGTGTATCTCCGCTGCGGCGCTTGTCCAGGCTTTAGAGTGTGGGTCGATCAAAAGGAAGTGATCGACGCCCTCCAGCTCGATCAGTGTGACGTCGTCGCCGGAGGCGCGGGCCTTTTGTGCGTAGTCCTGGCTCATATGCAGGGGAACGCGATCATCTTCCGTGCCGTGAATCAATACCTGAGGAATGCTCAGGGGCAGTAGTTCAGCGGGAGACGCCGTTGCATACCGTTCGGGCACTTGCCGGGGGCCACCGCCCAGCAGTTCGTCCGTGGCCTCCTGGCCCAGCTTGAGATGCCATGCCTGTGCCAGGTCCGTTACGCCCGCCAGGCTAACAGCACCCCGGATTCGTGTGGCTTTATCTGGATGGGGAGCCAGGTCACTCCCTGGCGCCAGGCGGAAACGCGCTGCCAGCCACAGGGCGAGATGTCCACCAGCCGAGTGGCCCACGCTGATGACGCGCTGCATGTCCAGGGCATACATGGATGCGATGGCTCCAAGGCGATCGCTGGCCGCCGCGACATCTTGCAGCGTTCCAGGCCAGCCACCTCCATCGTCGCCTATACGCCGGTACTCAATGTTCCAGGCAGCGATTCCCCGCGTGGCCAGGTTCCGTCCCAGCTTATCCATAAGCGTGAGTTTGTAGGGGTTTTGCCAGAAGCCGCCGTGGATAAGTATCACAACCGGGTGTGGCCCTGTGTCTGCCGGTACATAGAGGTCCGCGAAATGGAGTGGGTTCGGACCATAGCTCAGCCTGTGGATGGTAAAGCTACTCATTGTATTCCTTTCAGGATTAAGGCTCTATTTGTCAGGTAGTACGCCTTCCGTGCGCGTGAGCCCTTCGATGAATTGTGGCAGGACGATGCCCGCTTTCTCATGAAAAATCACGTCGGCCACATCATCGAGAGGGGTTGGCTGCAGGTTGATGATGATAAGTGGAATATTGCGTCTGATTGCCCGGTGAGGCAACAACGAGGCCGGCGAGACTTTGAGCGAGGAGCCAATGACCAGGAAGAGGTCGCAGGTGTCTGCCAGCTGCCGCGCACCGGTAAGAACCGCTTCTGGAACTCGCTGCCCGAAAAGGATCGTAGCAGCTTTAAGATAACCGCCACAGCGAGGGCATTGTGGGTCCTGCTCCCCACTGTCGATGCGGGCCTGTAGCTCCTCGATGGATGAGCGCGTACCGCAAAGTGTGCAGGCAGCACTGCGCGAGGTGCCATGCAGTTCGATGACGCGCTCGGGCGAGTTCCCTGCGTCCTGGTGTAGCCCGTCAAAGTTCTGAGTGATGATACCCGTCAGGATGCCATGGCGCTCCATCTCGGCCAGGGCGTTGTGCGCGGCATTGGGACGAGCCTCGGCAACCCGAGAGGAGAGCGCGTGACGTGTTTGCCAGTATCGCTGCCGGGCCTCCCCTTTGCTGATGAAGTCGCGATAACTCACTGGTGGTTGTTCCAGCCAGATCGAGCCGGGGCTGCGGAAATCAGGAATGCCCGACTCTGTGCTGATGCCCGCGCCGGTAAGCGCCACCACGCGCCGCGCTGGCTGCAAGAGTTCAATGGCATCCTGAATGCGTTCGGAAAGACTGAGCATAGAAAAGCATCACCTGCCAGATAGTGTCTCTGAGTATAGCGCGTGTTGAGCACATATGCAAGCAGGCACGCCTTTATCCCGCATTGCTAGTTACAATCTCTACACGGCTGACCCGAACGTGCGTGCCGGTGCCCGCGATGTAGATCCCCGGCAGTCCATCTTGCAGGGCATTCTGATCGGTAAATGTGGGCTGGCCTCCGCTCAGTGGCACTGCCTTCCCATTGACGACGAAAGAGAGGGTATGACCCTGCACCTTGACGGCCAGCGTGTTTTCTTTGCCCAGCCCTTTGAGATTGGTCAAGCTTCCAGTGAAGAGCTGGCCAGAAGGCGGAGCCTGCGCGTACTTCCACAAAGCATAGTAACCCTGTGTGCTAACAAAGAAAGCATAGCCCTGATCCAATCGCTGGCCGCTGGGGTGCAGCCTGAACGCAATACCGTAGGTGAATGCAGTCGCGTCGGCTTCGACAGCGGTCATGGTGACGGTATACGTGAAATTTTGCGGCAGTTTCCCCGTGACCGACGCAGCCGGATGGGGCAGATGCTGGTTGTTATCGCTGGTCTGGAGATCGAGCAGGTGCTTCTCTACCCTGGCGATGAGGCCTGGGTCCTGCGTGACCCATTGATGGTCGTCGTTGGCGAAGGTGTCCACGAAGTGCTGTATAGGGGTATTGGTCAGGTCTGGCTGTTGAGAGAGTGGATTGAAAACGTTGGGGGCCAGGTTCCGCACAAGCAGGACGACGGCCAGGATGAGCACAGCGGCGGTAGCCAGCGTGTACAGGGAAAAGAATTTTCGCGGGCGCTTTGCGGCATGTTGA
>JAFMRP010000095.1 GCA_017354095.1 Ktedonobacteraceae bacterium | reverse complement strand
AAAAAAATAAAACAGTGTAGAACGAGTGTTCTTTATACGCACTCATTCTACACTGTCTGCTCTACAATAGCAAGGCTCCAGTACACCACACCAGTCACGCAATATACCAACTGCATTACTTACAATTTAAGCCTTGAGGCCAGTCGTGGCAATACCCTGAATGATCTGGCGCTGGAGAATGAGATAGACGATCAGAATCGGCACAACGGCAATCACTGAGCCAGCCATCACCAGCGTCCACTGGATCGCATATTGCCCACGGAACTGGTTCAACATCATGGGCACGGTAAACAGCTCAGGCGTGCTCAGAAAGATGAGCGGATAGAAAAAGCTATTCCACTGGCCAATAAATGTGAAAATCCCCAGTGCCGATAGCGGCGCGCGCAGCAGAGGGAAAACGACGCGCCAGAAGACGGTCCAGCGATTAGCCCCATCGACGATGGCCGCCTCTTCCAGCTCTACAGGGAGGCTCTTAATAAACTGGCGCATCAAGAAGACTCCAACAGCGTTGAACAGCGAAGCCGGAACAATCAGCGCCAGGTGCGTGTCAACCCAACCCAGGTCACGCATGATAATGAACAGTGGAATGATCGTCAACTGGAACGGGATCATCAACGTTGCCAGAAAGAGCCCGAACAGAAAACTTCGCCCCGGAAACCGGATACGGGCAAAGGCATAGCCGGCCAACGACGAAGTGAGCAAGGTAAAAAAGACGATCGTCAGAGAGATATAGGCGCTGTTGGCATACGCCAGACCAAAAGGCATGGCAGTAAGCGAATCAGAGTAATTGCTCCAGACAAAGGGATTCGGAATCCAGGTAATCGGAATACTAAAGGCCTGCCCGGTATCCTTGAGCGAGGTTAAAAACATCCAGAGAAATGGACCGGCCATAATAATAGCGCCGATGATGAGCAAAACATGCAGAAATCCCTCAAACAGCATATCCCTAAACCGGATCCTGCGTTGAGAGCGACGAAATGTGGTCCCCTCCCGTGCTTCGATCTGAGAAGACGCGCTGCTCAGTACTTTTTGTGACATACGTTCCCTACCCTCTCTAGTAAATAAGCTATGCCTCGTAGTGGACCCACCGATTTTGCAGCCAGAACTGAATCAATGTCGCGATGACGATAATCACAAACAGAATCACGGCCGAGGCACTGGCCGGGCCAAACTGGAACCGCTCAAAGCCCTGTTTGTAGATATGGTAGACCATGACATAGCTATCCTTGCCAGGACCACCGCCTGTCAAGACAAAAACCTGGTCGAAGACCTGGAACGATGCAATCACTGAGAGCACGGTCACCAGGAAAATCGTGGGGGAGAGCAGCGGGAAGGTCACACGCCAGAACAACTGCCAGCGGTTGGCACCATCAACCCTGGCCGCTTCAGCATAAGTCGCCGGAATATTCTGTAAGCCGGCGAGCAAAATGATCATGTTGTAGCCCAGACCACTCCAGATACCCACAATGGCAATGGCCGGGATCACAAAATTGCTGTCGGTTAACCAGTTCGGTCCCTGAATATGAAACCAGTCCTTCAGGAAGACATTGACCAGGCCAAAATCGCCGTTCAAAAGCCACATCCACATCACAGCTACAGCAATACTGGTTGTGACAAAAGGCATGAAATAGAGGATGCGGTAGATCGTTTTGCCATGAACCTTATTGAGCGCTAGCGCGACCAGCAGAGCCAGAACCAGCCCCAAAGGCACTGCCAGCACCGTGTAATAGAAGGTGTTCTTGAGCGCGATAAACATATCGCTTCCAGCCTGGAACTCATCGATATAGTTCTGAAAACCCACAAACTCGATCGGCCCCAGGCCATCCCAGTTCACCATGGCAATAACAAACACGGAGATCAGGGGGACGAGAGAAAAAGCCAGCAAACCCACCAACTGCGGACCAAGAAAGAGATAACCCCAGAGCGCCTCGATAATGCGACGTCTCCTCACGCTCTTACTGGCAGGACTACCGGCCCCAAGCGACTGAACTGTATAATCCATGTACGTTCACCTGTGTTCTTTGCTAGCGAGCCGCCCGGGGGAAACAGCCAGGCAATCATCGAACAGCTGCTCCCCCTACAAAGTCATTGTGAGACGTAGCTCGCGAAGGTCTTCGGAGCGCTACTGGACTTTTGACTGGGCGTCCTTGATACGCGGGTTCGCCATGGCAGAGATCTTGCCAAGCGTGTCTTTCACATCGGCATTCTTCAACCAGATATTCTGGAAGGTCGTCTTGATGTCATCGCTCAGACCAGGTGTGCCCATCTCTGCGGGGAAGAGCGCATAGCCAGCGTTGCGCGCGTCAAGGAAGGTCTGGGCATGCGCGGGGAGATTGCCCTCCAGCACGAGCTGATCAGGTCCCTTGATGGACGGCACAGCGTTACCACCACCCTGCAGGCGGAAGGTCTGCCCTTCTTTGGAGACAAAGTTGGTCAGAAACTCAAAGGCTGCATCCTGGTACTTGGTCTTGTTGTTGATCACCATGTAGGCCAGAGCCACACCAGCTGGCTCCATCTTGCCAGTACTGGAGGGGAAGGGGACAATATCGTACTCCAGACCCTTCGCTACTTTGAACTCGGGCAGATACCAGCGACCAGCAGAAACAAAGGCCACCTGGTTACTGATAAAGGCCAGATCGGCTCCCGTTCCCTTGGGCAAGGTACCAGCAAAAGTCAGCGTCTTCGACTGCATCCCTTTGGCAAGCCACTGGAAGGCTTCAACGGCCTTGGCGTCATCTTGCGCAACGAATTGACCATAGCCATCCTCGTCGTAGACTGTGCCCCCCTGAGGAGTGATCCAGCTGTACACAGGCAGTGTCCAGTCGTCAAGCACATAACCGTACTTGCCCTTGGCATGCACCTTGTTGATGATTTCCTCGAATTTGTCGCGCGTCCACTGGCCCTGCGACGCCAGGGTCGCGGGATCATCCGTGACTCCGGCATCCTGCAGCACCTTTTTGTTATACCAGAGAACAAGCGGGTTACAGTCAACCGGCACACCATAAATCTTGCCACTTTTGGTCTTGGAGGCACCCCAGAGACCCGGCAAATACTCATCGACTTTGGAATGGCTCTTGGAACTTCCCAACAATGCCGTCAACTCAACAATGGTCTTGTTCTGTACGAACTTGATGATGTCACCATCACCGGCATAGAACAGGTCAGGTGCAACACCACCATTGAGCTCGGTCAGGATCTTCTGGACGTAGTTGACTGAAGAGGGCACTGGAATAAGGGTGACGTTGGCTTTGTGATCGGTGTTGTACTTCTTGGTAAATTCCTGGAAACGCTGGATCTCACCGGCATTACCCCAGGTAGACCACTTGATGGGAGGATTGGCCGCAGAACCACCACCACCACCACACGACTGCAACAACATGGCAATGCCACTTAACGAGACGCCCATCGCCAAACTCTGACCAATAAATTCACGACGATTGATGCGGCCCGCCCGCAGGTCGTTCATCAGATTCTGTATTTCACTCACGGAAATAAAACCTCCTACAACCTTTATAGGATGCAAATAAAGCACTATGAAACTGACACAGTAAAATTAAGTTCTGACAACGTTGTCGCCTTAAATAATCATTTTTTCCCCAGGATCACCTTATAGGTTTTCCTCCTTTCCAGTTAGGTAAGCTCGCTTACCAGTCCTCTTCACAATAGAATGACAACTCAACGAAGCCGCTACACCGCACATACTAGCATCCGTCTCTCTCAACCTGCGAGATAGGAAGATAACCGAAATCGATCAACAATGCATCTGTATTTCAGCGCTTCCACTCACTGAGAGGGCAAACAAACTACTGGTAATGAGAAGAAAGCAGCGATGAAGGAAGGGGAGGACAACGCAGAGACAGAGTTTGTGGGCACAGGGACGAGAGAAAAATACAGCAAGAGGCTAAAAACTGCGTCGACATAATCGACCTCCGTTTGATGTTGTCACAAAATTTTCCCGAAATCAGGAAAAAGTAACATCCGACGTCGATGCTCATAGTATTGATCGAGCCTTAACAACGTTAAGGCGAGGGTAACATATAAATGTAAACGTTGTCAATATTTTGACCTATACATCAGCAAGAATTTCCCACGATGCCAGAAAAATAACATCCTTAAAAATAAGCACATCACGACATATTTAGTTTCTAGTCAAGTAGAGCAATAAAATATTGAGAATGCATAACGAGCACCACCAGAAAACTTCCATTCACTTCATCCTATGAGTGCCCATCAATCGTCACTCCATCTGATAAAATAGAGACAAGTCGAGAATCGCACAAAAATACCTGAAGGATCAGGAGGGTGTACACATATGTCAACCAGGTGGCAAAAATTTCTGCTGGCCACAGCCGGACTCGCGGGGCTGACCGGCGGAGCCTACTATCTGCTGACGCGCCGCCCACTACCTCAAAAACAGGGCAGGCTCTATCTGCATGGCCTGCATGAACCTGCTGAAATCATCACCGATCGCTATGGTGTCCCCCATATCTACGCGGAAAATGAAGATGATCTGTATTTCGCCCAGGGCTACGTCCACGCCCAGGATAGGCTCTGGCAGATGGAATTTAATCGCCGCCTGACATCGGGCCGGCTCTCCGAAATCTTTGGCCCCATCGCACTGGAAACCGATCGCTTCTGCCGACGCCTGGGGATGCACCGCTCCTCCGCGATGACTCTTTCGCACCTCTCACCACACAATAGACGCGTTCTGGAGGCCTATACACACGGCATCAACGCCTTTATCGAACAGAAACGCCTGCCCATCGAGTTTACCCTGCTGCGCCTCAAAATGACGGCCTGGACACCAGACGATACCATCCAATGGGCAAAAATGATGGGCTGGAACCTGGGCGGCAACTGGGAAACCGAGATTATTCGCGCACGCCTGATCGCCAGGCTCGGCCTCGAAAAAGCGGCACAGCTCGAAGCCGGCTACGATCCCAATCATCCACTCATTATCCCACCCGGCATGGCCTATCAGGGACTCAACCTGGATCTGCTGGAGCAATATGAACATATCAAAGAGCTGAGCGGCTTCGGACCAATGGGCGGCAGCAATAACTGGGTTGTGGATGGCACTATGAGCACAACAGGCGCCCCGATCCTCTGCAACGACCCACACCTGGGACAGGCCGCACCCTCGATCTGGTACGAGTGCCACCTGGTCGCCGGAGATATCGACGTGATCGGCGCAAGCTTCCCCGGCTGCCCCGGCGTTGTGATCGGGCACAATCAGCATATCGCCTGGGGCGTGACCAACGCTATCTCGGATGTGCAGGATCTCTACATCGAGAAATTCAATCCCCACAACCCACACCAGTATGAATATCAAGGACACTGGGAAGAGGCTCAGGTCGTACGCGAAGAGATCATCGTGCGCGGCCAAAAAGAACCGGTGATCGAAGAGGTGCGCATTACCCGCCATGGCCCCATTATCACTACCCTGCACGAAGAAACGCCACTGGCACTGCGCTGGACAGGACTGGAGCAATGCCATATCATCTCCGCCGTGCAAAAGCTTAACCGCGCCAGCGACTGGAACAGCTTCCTCAACGCTCTGCGCGATTGGGATGTGCCACCACAAAACTTTGTCTACGCCGACCAGGATGGCAATATTGGCTATATTATGGCCGGTACCATTCCCATTCGTGGCCAGGGTCAATCACTGGTACCAATGCCAGGCTGGACGGGCGAGTTCGAATGGACCGGCTTTATCCCTTTCGAAGAACTACCACAAACCTTCAATCCTCCACAACACTTTATCGTCACGGCCAACAATCGCGTGGTCGACGATAGCTATCCCTACTACATTACCAACGAGTGGCTCAATGGCTATCGCGCGCAGCGCATCCGCGACCTGCTCACCAGCAAAGCACGACTGACGCTCAACGATATGGCTGCCATTCAGGCCGACTACTACTCACTGCCCGCGACCGAGATCGTGCCACATATGCTACAACTGGCGGGAGAGACACCACTGGAAAAGACGGCTCTCGACACGCTGCGCTCCTGGGACTATATGCTCGCCCCCGATAGCATCGGCGCCTCTATCTATACCACGTTCCTGCGCAAACTGGAATGGATCGTGCTGAGCACGCTTATCGGCGACGATGAAGATCTGCTGCGCAGCTATATGGGCAGCGGCGCGACCGCGCTTATCACCACCAACGGCTACGCCAGCCGCAGCAAACCACTGCTCATTCGCCTGCTCAAAGACCGCGATAATAGCTGGTTCGCGCAATCGGCCATCCCCAACGGCCCTTCCTCGTGGGATACGGCGCTGAAGAAGGCTCTCACGGCCACCGTCGAGGAGTTACGCGATCTCCTGGGCAACGATGTGACCAGCTGGCGCTACGGCCGTATCCACTATATGACCTACGGCCACCCACTGGGCAATATCAAACTACTGAACAAATTCTTCAATCGCGGCCCATACCCCGTCGGCGGCGATATCGATACCATTAACATGGGCGCAACGCTTCCCACACGGCCGTATGAGACGATCACGGTGCCATCCTACCGCCAGATCATTAACCTGGCCAACCTGCCCGGCTCACTCTCCGGGCACGCCCCCGGCCAATCCGGCCACCCGGCCAGCAAACACTACGCCGACTTTATCGATATGTGGCTGCATGTCGAGCACCATCCAATGCTGGCCGAGCGCGAGGCGATCGAGGCACAGCAGGAAGGAACCCTGCACCTCCTGCCCAAACAGGGCTGAGGTATAGCCTCCTATACCTCACGCTCTCACTGGAAAATACAAAAAGATTATCGAGAAAGCTAAGAGAAATCTTAGAATTATTTTACAAATTCGTGAGTTTTTTTTGATATCCTTTCGGTAAGCTATAAGTAATCGTATCGCAGGGTGTGTCACAGGCCCTGCGATACATTTGGGAGGCTTGTGCATGCGGCAAGCCTCATCCTTTTTTTTGGGGCAGAGCATCTCCTCACATGCTCCAATAACCTGCTCCTGCAACGCAGGATAAACACATCGGCTTTTAACACTTCGTTTTGTTCGTTCTATCACTTTTAACACTTGACAAAATCATAGCAGTCAGCTAAACTCTGTATAGCATTTCGTTATGGAAAGAGACGACGATGGATCTCGCGGAGAAAATCAAACATTTGCGCGAAGTTGAAGGAGAGCTGCGCGGCTACAACCGGCCCATGACACAGACAGAAGTGGTCAAGACCATGGAGAAAGAGCTTGGAGAAAGCATCAGCCAGGCCTACCTCTCGCAGTTGGAAAGCGCCAAGCGACTGCACCTGACCGCTAAAAGCCGCGACCTGCTGGCCCGCTTCTTCAAAGTCCACCCGGGTTACCTGGTCAGCGATCCCCCCAATTTCAGCACCGACCTGCTCACGACCAGCATGATGGAAAGCGACGCCGACCGGCTGACGAACTGGCTGCGAGCAACCGAAGCCGAGTGGAATACCGAGCCAGAATTGCAAGAGCTACTACAGGCTCTGGCCAATTCCCAGCAACCACGCCGCTACATTGAGATTTTCCGCAAACTGACCCATCTCTCCCTCGAAGAACTCGAAGCAATTGTTGACGCTGTTATGGCGCACGAAGAAACCACCAATAGGGGCTAAAATTGTATCTTTCTTCTATCGACACGTCTATACTATGTAGGCCGCATCGTACCAGCGATGGTCAATCTAGATATGTCTGACAGCCTGTGCGTATGGCAACCACAGGCAGGACAGAGAGAGCAGAACCCTGCCTTATGTTACAGCATCCGTATCAATCGGTGGGCCAACAACTACAGCGCAGAGCACGTCCTGGTGGGCTGATCAAACGACGCCCACTACTGACCTCGCTCGTGCTACTCGGTGGAGCAACAATGCTCTGCATCACCAGCCTGTTTGCAGACCACCTGTTTCCCCTTCTCACACTCGTTGGCACATCTCCACTCTACCTCTGTCTGTCACTGGCATGTGTGTTGGGGGTCGCGGGTGTGCTGGTCGGTATCATTGGTATCCTCGAACGTGTTGATCGACAACATATACCAGCACTTTCAGATTGCAAGGAGCAGAGCTATGCCAATCGTAACTGACCCTCTTTCCTTGTTTTTTATCGGCTGTTTTCTCTTCGGCGTGATCTACCTCCTGGTAGCCCTACTCCTCGGCGGCTGGGGACATGGCCATGTGGCAGGCCATGATGCCGGACATGGGCTATTTCATGCCGGGGACATCGGACACGCCAGTGGCCACCTGGGACATACCGCCCACACCGGCCACGCCCTTACCCCCGGCGGCGACAAAGGCGTACAGATCGGGCGCGGCGAGGCCACACGTACAGGAGGAGGCCAGTTCTCCTTCCTTTCTATGTTCAGCCCCCTCTCCATCGCGCTGTTCCTGCTCGTCTTTGGCTTCTTAGGCTATGTACTCAAAAACCTCTTCCCCCTGATCTTGCCACTGACCTTCTCTATCGCCATCGTGGGCGGATTGGTCATCGCGGCTATGATCCTCTGGCTGATGAGCCGCATCTTCGGCGAAGGCGAGGCGAATACGGTCCAGGACATATCGGATCGCGTTGGCCTGGTAGGCAAGGTGAGCATGACCATCCGCGATAATAGTCTGGGCGAGATCCTCTATATCTCACCAGGAGGCATGCGCAAAAGTATCCCTGCCCGCAGCACGGATGGCCGCCGCATCGAACGCGATCAGGAGGTGGTCGTCGTCAATTACCAGAATGGTATCGCGGAAGTCGATACCTGGGAACACTTTATCAATCAGGAAGACACGGAAGAACCCCAACTCCCTGAAGGCACCGATCTCGGACAATTACGTACTCTCTTAGATGAATTAAACCGCTCTGATACAGAATATGTTACAGGTAAAGATACTCAAAAGGAGTAAATAGTATGGATCCGCTTCTCACTACTATAGCTGGCAGTGCTGCCGGTCTTGTTGTGTTGATCTTCATTGTTTTTACCATCTTTGGCCGGCTCTTGCGCAAAGTCGGCCCTAACCAGGCCCTGATCGTCTATGGCCTGCGCGGAACCAGGGTCATCACCGGAGGTGGTAAACTGGTCATCCCCTTGATTGACCGGGCCCAGGAGTTCTCGCTTGAGCTGATGTCCTTCGACGTGGCCCCACGCCAGGCACTCTATACCACCCAGGGCGTCGCCGTCAACGTCGAAGCCGTCACCCAGATTAAAGTGCGCTCAGACGAGGAAAGCGTCAAAACCTCCGCCGAACAGTTCTTGAGCAAGTCTCAAGATGAGCGCGAGAACCTGATCCGCCTGGTTATGGAAGGCCACCTGCGCGGTATCGTCGGCCAGTTGACCGTCGAAGATCTGGTGAAAGATCCCGAAAGCGTCGGCGGCAAGATGCTGCGCACCGTCACACCCGATATGCAGAAAATGGGCCTGGAGGTCATCTCCTTCACCATTAAAGATGTGCGTGACGAGAACGAGTACATCACTAACATGGGCCGCCCGGAAATCGCTTCTATCCGTAAACAGGCCGACATCGCCGCCGCACTGGCCCAGCGCGATACGCAGATCCAGCAGGCCAATGCCGCGCGTGAAGCTGCCGTCGCTCGCGCTAAGGCCGACCAGGAACGCGTGAAAGCTGAAAGCGAGTCGCTCGCCCTGCAGGCCGAGTCACAGCGTAACCTGTCCCTCAAAAAAGCGGCCTTCGATGGCGAGGTCAAACGCCAGCAGGCTGCCGCCGACAAAGCCTACGACATCCAGTCCAACATTACGCAACAGCAGGTCGTCACCGAAGCGATCAAGGTGACCGAGGTTGAGAAGCAGGCCCAGGTCAAAGTGCAGCAGGCCGAAATCCAGCGCCGCGAACTGGAACTGCAAGCAACGATCCAGAAAGCCGCCGAAGCCGAGCGGCGCCGCATTGAGACGGTCGCGGACGCTGAGCGCGAGCGCCTCGTTCTGGAAGCACAGGGCCAGGCAGATGCCGCGAAAGCTCGCGGTACAGGTGAAGCGGAAGCCACGCGCGCCAGAGGTATGGCTGAAGCCGAAATCATTCGCGCCCGTGGTCTGGCCGAAGCCGAAGTCATCCGCGCCAA
>JAFMRP010000661.1 GCA_017354095.1 Ktedonobacteraceae bacterium | reverse complement strand
CATACAGAATCGTACTCATGATAATCCTTTTATTCCTTGATGAATTGGGCAATGGCCTGGGCCAGCACATAAGGGCGCTGCAACTGGATATCATGGGACGTATCGGGCATCCAGAGCACCGAACAGCGCTGGATGGCGCGTGCGACCTGAGCCGCCATGTAGCCCTTGGCTGCCGCGAACTCCCTGGCGCTCTCCAGGCGTTCGGGCGGCTCTTCGCCCGGCACCGGTTCAGAAGCAGCCGGCACGAGCAGGACCGGGCAGTTCAATTTGCTATAGTACGACAGAGCGCGATCCTCCCAAAGTGCGGCGCGGATCGCCCCCTGCCGCTCGGGACGCAGGCGCTCTTCTATGCTGCCATCCTGACCCTGGCATACATAAGTCAGAACAATCTGCTCAACCTCTGGAGACCAGAAGGGGGCCATTTCCTCGCGAATAGCGGCCAGAAAATCCTCTCGCGAGGCGTAACGGTTGGCGGTATCGCGTTCCTGAATGAAGCGTTCGCGCGTCATGCCCGGCCAGTGGCGTGGTTCTACTAACGGGCAATCGACGAGGATCAAGTGGCTGATCAGCGCCGGGTGACGGGCGGCCAGCGGCAGGGCGATTCTCCCGCCCCAGCCATGCCCGACCAGGGCGACCTGGCCCAGCCCCAGCGCCGCCATGCCACGAATTACATCTTCCGCCATGGTGACCAGATCGTAGCCGTCTTCCGCTTGATCGCTGCACCCGTGCCCCCGCAGATCGAAGGCCACCACACAGTGCTGGTGGCAGAGATGGCGGGCCACAAGTCGCCAGCTGTCGGCACTGGCGCCAAGGGCGTGCAGCATCACAATGGGGATGTTGTCATTCTCCTGGTGTGAATTCGCCCATTCTAAATAGTGCAAACGTAGCTCATCAACGTCAACAAAAGCTGCTCGCGGCTCGATCATAAAAACCTCACTCTCGTCAGAAGATATGCGCCTATCCATAGCGAGTGATGCCGTAAACGCTCACGACAATCAATAATCCACCTACGATCGTCATAGGAGTCAGCTGGTCGTCTAGAAGCAAAATCGCTAACACGGTGCCAAGCAAGGGCTGTATAAAGAGCGTCGAGGCGGCGGCGGAGCCATCGACTTTCTCCAGGCCCTTAAACCAGGCCAGGTAAGCAAAGACGGTAGACGCGATAGCCAGCCAGGCAATGCTCAGCCAGCCAGCGAGTCCCGGGGCGTGCCAGTGAGGAGTTTGCATTTCCCATGCTGCTGCCGGTAGCCAGAAAATAGTACTACCAACAATGGATGCCGCGCAGACCAGCAATGGTGAGTGCTTCACCAGCATAGCTTTGCCACGCGTGGTGTAGAGCGCTTCAAAGCAAAGCGAGAGAACGACCATGAGGTCTCCAAGAATGCGCCAGGCTCCACCACCCACGGGCAGGGCGGGAATCAGGCTGCGCTCGATGATCAGGTATACTCCTACAAACCCCAGCAGGAGAGCGCAGAGGGTCACCTTTTTGAAACGCTCCCGCAAGAACAACCAGCAGAAAAGTGCAGTAAAAATGGACTCGCTACTGATAAGCAGCGCGACATCGGAGGCGGTAGTGAGGGAAAGGCCACCAAATTCGAAAATTTTATTCACCACGAAGCCGATCAAAGCCAGCAGCCCCAGTTGCCAGAGATCCCTGCGCCTCAACTTCAGGGCCCGGCGCTGAACCCAAAGCAGCGGCAGTAGCAGCACGGCAGCCAGGATCATGCGCAGGGCCAGCATAAAAACGAGCGAGGTTTCCCGCAGCGCGAATTTGGCAGCAACGTAACTGGAGGCCCAGAGAATGTTGGCGGCAATAAGCAAGAACCAGGGCAGGGTACGAGGAGATCGCGCGTTGGGCAGGTTACCCGAGGTGGTTGGCAATGTTTCAGCTCCTTATGAGTCAGCGCTTGGTTCTATACTACAAAGAGTAAGAAGAGAAGCCATGTTTGTCAATTCTATTTTATCTCCAGCCTGAGATCGTATGATACAAAACACGCCAGGATCTACTCAAAAACCCCTGGAGAAAAGATGTGCCCGCTAAACCCCATAAAAGTGTACCATCGCGACGGCCAGATGGATACGACCAATTGGCTATTGATACACAAGCCAAAAAAAGTTCGTCCTTTTTTTCCAGAATCGGAGCAAGATGAAAAAACTGTAATAAACGAGTGGCGCCATTCAGCTACCATTGATGAAATTCCTGTAACGATAAGTGCATATCAATTCATGGCAGTTTCATGCAGCTGTGGTATAGTTTCTCACGTAGCAGAAGAGAAAGCGAACCTTGGTGTAAGAGATCGCTGATGGGTAGTGACGTGGTGAGGGAAGCGAAATGAGGGGATGTGAGAGGCTCCTACGTGGAATGAGGTGTGGAACGGGATATGGGCGAGGGCCTCTCGGCGGTAAGATAGACGAGGGGAAGGGAAATTCTTGGGGGTAGAACGGGTGGTAGGGTTGTGAGAGAAGTGGATGTGGATGGACAGATGGAGGGAAGAGCAAAAATGGGGGAAACCGCTGGGGTGGAACTGGAAGAGGGACTATCAGGGCGAGCGTCTTCTCATCTGGTAATTCGAAACAACCAAATAGCGCATTAGCTACAGAACAACTGGGGGACCGGTGGAAGAGGTGCGGGATGTTCTGGTTCAAACCCTTTGGACGCGGTGGTATTTGGGAGCAGTGTACACACTGCAGGGGGATAAAGGGAAGAGGCTCGGAGGCCTGTGGTCTCCGGGTCTCTTTTTTGTTTACCGCGTGGCTTCATCCAGCGGTACTTTCCACTCCTTCAGCCAGCGGCGCGTAAAGTGCTCGCGCACGCGAATGCTTGCAAAGTCGTTATAGATCTGCACGCAGAACGAAGGAATAATATCGGGATCGTCGGCCACATAGCTGCCGCTATAGGGGCCTGCCTTGCGGCCTGTATACCACGGCGACATCAGATTGACAAACGTCACCGCATGGTTGTTTAGCTGCTCGGTTGTGACCAGCCCTGGAGATTCCCAGCCTGAATGGGTATGCCCGCTAAAGAACAGGCTCGCGTTGCGGTGCCGGGCCAGGATACCGCGCACCTCCTGCGAATTCTCGGGTGAGAAGAAGCGCTCAAGCGAATGGAAGTCGCGTCCCGGGCCACGCTCCAGCACCGTATTGCGCAGCGGGCAGTGCAGGAAAATCAGCGCGCGTTGATCCGCGTGCTCGCTCAGCGCCGTATCCAGAAAACGCAGCGCCTCCTCCGAAATATAGACATGTTCTACCTCGGCCAGCGTCTGCGGATCGGGATAATCCAGCATAATGCAGGTTATTGGTCCTGCTTGCCAGGTATAGCGCAGCGGTTTACCCCAGATTTCCGTAAATGTTCGCGCCATCGTGGCGGGATCGTCCCCGTCGGGACCAAAGAACTCGTGGTTCCCCAGCCCAGGGTAGAAGGGGATTGTGCCCAGCTCTTCCTGGAGCCTTGCGCGCGCGAGCTGGTGATTGGCGGGGGCACAGGTTTCGACGAGATCTCCTGGCGAGACGCAGAAGGCCGGCGCTCCGATTTCCTGCCAGAGCTCGTGCAGGTCCGTGAACATGTGAGCGAGCCGCCTTCGATGGGTGGCATCCCAAGCCGGGAGCGTGCGATAATGGAGATCACCAATGGCCCAGAAGTAGAGTACTGCCCCTTCGTAATGAGGTGTTGACTTCGACATCGGCTATGTCTCTCTGTAGATAAAATAAAATACTTGCCTTTCTGTTTCATAGCCTACATTGTAACCCATTATTGTTAAGTTTGGGTAAATTGGTTGGGCATTTTTTGTTTTTCCCGGCAGGCGGGATTGGCCAATGTGGCGGGCTCTGAACCGGGGAAGTGTAGAGCACACATTTTTCTGTTCAACGTATAGCCCAAATAGGTCCTTGGAAAGCATTTCTGTGCTATCATAGAGCATAGGCAAGTTGGTAGTGGTAGTTATATCGGAGGGAATCGTGCCCCGTAAAATCAGACAGCTTAAAGCCGATTT
>JAFMRP010000094.1 GCA_017354095.1 Ktedonobacteraceae bacterium | reverse complement strand
AAGCCGGTTGCTCCGCACAACCTCCTCGTATTTCGTACTGGAATCTGGATATTCTGTCCTGGAATCTGGCATATCAGTGTTCTTTGCTAAGGCACATCTATCAAAAATAAAAAGGTACCAAATTAATTGTAAAGGTTCGGCGTGCTTGCTGTCAAACGCCACCAGCGGGCCACGGACTGGGCGTCGCTTCTCACCATCCTTTCACATCCGATTGTCGGTAACAGCAGGCGAAATCAGGTAAATAGTATACAAAAAATCAGGTGTCCACCTGATGTCGAGATCAGACAGGAGAAGTATCTTACTTTTAATGGGTACGTGTGCGCTGATTGAAACCTTTCCCCGAAGAGAACTGTAGAAGAGGGAAATGTAGGGCCACCCCTTGCGGGTGGCCGGCCTAAGGCTACCGACCAACAGGCCCTTGGCCTGGTCCCGAATAATTAACTATAATTATGGTATGGACCACGAGAAGAAACGAAAACGCGAAAACAGTGTAGAGAGTCCCAGTGTTGTAAGCCATAGAGAAAATGTAGCCTCATCAGTGGGAGGGGTACCCCTGAAATAAGAGGTATGTTATAATCAGCCACACAGCACAAACATAGCGATTCTCTATTTTTACATAAGTCTTGATCTTTCTGAGGAGGCAATGTGAGCTCTTCCACTCCTAACAAAAGCTTGCTCGATTTGGCGACGCAGAAGCTTGTCGAAAGCCAGGTCTGGCGCTCAATATTCCGCCACGGCTATCCTGACACCCCTCTGAACCAGTCACTGGTCATGATGGGGAACGTATTTCTGCATCTCCACCCGGTAAAAGTTAGCCGCCAGGCCATGAAGATTACCTATACATGGTGCATGGGCGGTATCTCTTTCTTCCTGTTTCTGCTCTTGACCATTACCGGCGTCTTCCTGATGTTTTACTACGTCCCGAGCGTCGATACGGCCTATCAGAACATCAACCAGTTGCAGAGCGTGGTGGCGTTTGCCAACCTGACTCGCAACATGCACCGCTGGGCCGCGCACTTAATGGTCGTCTCGGTATCGCTGCACATGATACGCGTCTTCTATCACGGCGCCTATAAGCCCCCCAGAGAGTTTAACTGGGTGGTTGGTGTGTTGCTCTTCTTCGTGACCCTGTTCTTGAGTTTTACCGGCTACCTGCTGCCCTGGGACCAGATCGCCATCTGGGCTATCACCGTGGGTACCAACCTGGCTCCCTACACTCCCTTGCTGGGCGACGCCGTCTATAAAGTGCTCGTCGGTGGAGGCGCGGTTGGTCAAGAAACACTGATACGTTTCTACGTGGGTCACGTCATATTGCTCCCATTGGCTGGAGCGCTGTTGATGGCCGTTCACTTCTGGCGCATCCGTAAGGATGGCGGTGCGGCCGGTCCTCCTCCTCCCTCACGCCGCGAACTGGAAGCGCGTGCCGATCTGGAGAAGGCCCCTGCCGGTTCCACTCGCTAAGGCTGTCTGTTCCGTATAGCGCTTGACGAACGTACGGGAATACGAGAGGATATCTCTTATGTCGATTGAACAGAAAGAACCAAAGGCGCAAACACAGGCCTCGGCCACACAGCGGCGCTACCGCACACTGGCGGTGGTGAAACAGGAAGCCATCACCCGTGTCGAAAAACCGCTGGAAGATTCTGTGTTTGTCTGGCCCCACCTGCTCGTGCGCGAGTTCTTCGCCGCGACCGCCGTGACCGTGATGGTGACGTTGATGTCGCTGGTGATTAACGCGCCTCTGCGCGAGCCCGCGACGCCGAGCAATACACCAAACCCGGCCAAGGCCCCCTGGTACTTCCTGGGCCTGCAGGAATTACTGCACTACTTCCCGCCCACTACCGCTGGTGTGCTGATCCCTGGCCTGACGCTGACCGCGCTGATCGTGCTGCCATACGTGGATCGTAATCCCAGCCGTGCTTATGCCGATCGCAAGGTCGCTATCGTAACCTTCACGATGTTCCTTGTCTTCTGGGCGGTCATTACGCTGGCTGGCAGCTTCTTCCGCGGCCCCGGCTGGCTCTGGGTATGGCCGTGGCAAGGCGTCTACTTCGATCTCTAAGCAAAAAAATATGTCAGGGACTGCCTTTCGTGCCCCCAGGAAATGTAGGGCCACCCCTTGTGGGTGGCCGGAGGGGTGTGGGTGGCTGGCCTTCGTCCGCCATCCCGTGTGCCATCCGGGGCGGTCCTGGCAGTCGGAATATATAAGGGACTAATCGCTAATGGATACTATCGAAAAACCTGGCATTACGCCACAACAATACGAAGTATTGCACGGTGGTGGTGCTGAAGCCGCGGAACTGGCCAAACAACGCCTGTCAAGGAGGCGCTTCCTGCGCCGCTCCATGCTGGCCGTGTGGGGTGTTTCCACTGTCGCCAGCGTTGCCGGCGCTCTGGATTTCCTTTACCCAACGCTGTCGGGCCAGTTTGGAGCTACGCTGGCCGTTGGCAAAAAGTCGGAGTTCCCGGCTGCCAATCCCGGTCAGTCTAACGCTCTGAAGCTCGATCAGGCAGCCGTGTTCCATAAGCCCACCGCCCGCGCTTATATCATACACCTGTCAAAGGATACTGAGTTCGCGCTGAAAGGCAGTGCCTTGCCCGAAGAGATGCAAATCCAGAATGTCGTCAAAGATAGCGATGGCTCCTACTGGATCGCGCTCTATCAGAAGTGCGTCCACCTGGGCTGCACCGTCCCGTTCCGCGATGACTGCGCGAGCTTCAAGTGCCCCTGCCATGGCTCTCACTATAACATCGACGGTGGATTCCTGGATGGGCCGGCTCCGCGCAGCCTGGACCGCTTCCAGATCTCTTTCCAGGGCGACGATGTGATGGTCAATACCGGCGTGATTAACGACAGAATACAGCATCCCGATGCAACCACACGCCTGATCGCCCAGCCAACTGTGCAATGCAGCGCGGGCGGTGGCGGCGCGAGCGCCTGATCTCTCTTCGCGCCAGGCAATCTGAAAGGTGAACTTATGAACATTGGACAAGTCGCTGTAGGTATCATCCTGCTGCTGGTTGTAACTGTCGGCTTGCTATACATATTTTTCTCTCGCACCAATGCCGTCCAGAAGACGGGATATGGATCACTGATCATGCTCGCGCTGGTCTCGGTTCTGATCCCTATCTTCTGGATTACCGGGGGAAGCGATCAGGCGGCAGCGAAGGTACAGCAGCATAATCTCGCCCTTGAGCGTGGCATGATACTCTACACCCAGGTCTGTACCGATATGTGCTACGGCATCAAAGACAATAAAGTCGTCAATGCCACTTATAATGGCTATACTATCGCCGATCTCAATAAACTCAGTGATAACGATCTGCGGCGCATTATCAGCGCGGGCGTTTTCAATCCCGCCTCGCCTCACCAGCCGGCTAACGCGAATGCCGTTCCCAAAAGCGACCAGTACGGCGGAGCCCTGCTGAGCAATGATATCGACTACCTGTTCGAGCTCATTCGCTCGGACGATCCGTCATACCTGCAAAAAAATCAATTACCGGCCGGTAGTGGTTTCAGCAAGCTGCCAGAGTACCTGCAGAACAACAACCCGACACTTTACGACGCAGCAACCAAGGCGGCCAACCCGGTCGATTTTGGCGAGCCGGTCGATAAAACCAGTGCTTCAACGGTCTCGATGGATATCGTGAAGGCTGATCCGTCCATCAAAGGCTGCAAGACCGAAACCGCCTGCTTCCAGTTTGTCAACATTAAGGTGAAGGTGGGCCAGAAAATTACCTGGACCAATAAGGATGTTTCACCTCACACAGTCACTGCGATTACAGGTACTGATCCTTCCAAGGTGACGCCTGCCCCGCAGATCTTTGACTCGGGGAAGACAGGCTTTAGCAATGGCCAGTCCTTCACGTATACCGTGACCCAGGATGCCTATAACCTGAACCCGGACCATACCGTCATCTACTATTGCTCTTTACATCCCGACATGCTGGCCAAACTGACCATCGTGCAATAACAAGGGAAATCTCGCTCGCCCGCGCAGCGGGCGAGCAGGATGCCAGACAATCAAACGTGGAATGTGCATCGAAGGGAACCGCAATCAATGCAACACACACAACAACGGGAGGTGCCTGAAAGGATCTCGTGGGCGCGCGCGCTAATTTTTGCCGTAGGCTTCTTCTTCATCGCCGCCATCCTGATAGGGCAAATCCCTGGTTATGTTTTTACTGAAATGACTGCCGCCAGCCTCGATGGGCTGGAGCGCGGTCTGCTGGGTCTTGGCGTCGTTATGCTGGCGGGCTTTACCATCATTCAGGTTATTGTCCTGCTCTTCGATCCCAAGCCACTGATCCCACCCATCATTTTCACGCTGCTGGGTGCTGTCTCTGCCATTGCCGGCTTCGCTCTGACCGTCTGGTCCTCGCTTTTCGGCAACCAGTATTTCCCGTCCGTGAACACCAGCATCCTGCCCCTGCTGGGCGGTAAGTTTCTCTGGTTCCAGCCTAACGTCATCGATTTCGTGATGCTTGGCCTGGCGATTCTGACCGTTGGACTGGCCATGATCTTCTATAGCATCCTGGCCATCCGCGAACAGAGCAACCCGGATCGGCGCGATCCCGGTACGACGCCGGGCATTCGCCTCTTGATCATCGCCAGTTCTATCCTGCTGGTCATCTTCCTCGTTGTCTATACCTACGTTAACAACGAGGGCCTGGCCATTGCCTGGTTTGGCGCGAAAGGTGCCGAGGCCGGCCTGCGCTACATCAACTTTGGCGCCAGCATCTTTCTGGGCCTCGCTATCCTGCTGGCCAGCGCCGCGTTCCTGCTGCGCCTGCACTACCTGATGCGCCCGGTACGCAAACGCACTATGGCCCCGCTCTACGCCGTTGGTGCGCTCGGCCTGGCCCAATCAGCCGCTATTCTGATCCTGGCCTGGATTGTCATCTATCCACTGATCGCCTGGATGCATACCTGGAGCTTCATCGGCCTCAATAGCTACCTGACCGTCTGCTCCAAGTCAGAGTTGATCCCGGCCAGCTGCACCTTCTCCCAGCAGGCCGGTTATATCATCGATACCGCTGTTACCAGCGCCTCCTTCGGCCTGCTGATGGGTGCCATCTGGGCCTGGAAGTCGCATCGCAACCTGGTTATCGTTGGTAGCTTTGTCACGGTTGGCGTCGTTGCCTTTGCCACCCTGCTGCTGCACACCGCGCCCGATCAGCTGCTGGTCGCCTTCCTGCTGTGTGGCGCCATGCTGGTGCTGGTGACCATCTGGACCAGTGTCGCGCGCCGTGAGTTCGCTGTCATTGGTGAGAATAATCTGGGCTGTCTCGGCCAATGGCTGATTTTCGGCACCTGCCTCTTCATCTACCTGGGCGCGTTCGCTTACTTCTCGATCCCCGAATGGGCTCCGGAGAACGAGCCGAACATTCCCTTCGTCTCAGGCTTGCTCGTGCCGCCGCCAACCCCAGCTGGATCGGTGCCGCTCGTTGGCACCGCCGATGCCATCGTGATGCTCGTTCTTATGGCCATCCTGGGTGGCCTCCAGTTCTACTTCCTTACGCGCAACCGCTATAAAGTCTAGCGTCCCGCGCGTGTCCCAAACCAGGGGCGAGAAGCTGTCACCAGACAGCCTCCCGCCCCCTTTTTCCGTCTGTGAAAGGCAAGATAGGAGAAGTTTTTTCACGGCCAGCGTGGTACACTATTGATACATGCAAAAAGAAAAGAAACAGGACAAGGAGCGTATATGAGGACAGTTCTTTCCAAAGACGGCACCCCTATCGCGTTCGATCAGTCGGGCCAGGGCCCGGCACTCATCCTGGTGGCCGGAGCAACCGCCACGCGCGTAGCCGAGGCATCGCTGGCCGCGGTCCTCTCCCCCCATTTCACAGTGTTCGCCTACGACCGGCGTGGCCGGGGCGAGAGTGGAGACACGGCGCCTTACGCGGTCGAGCGCGAGGTTGAAGATATCGAGGCCCTGATCAACGTGGCCGGTGGATCAGCGTTCGTCTTTGGGCATTCCTCGGGCGCCGTTCTGGCCCTGGAGGCCGCACGCCTGCTTCCCGCTGGCATCACGAAGCTGGCGGTGTACGAGCCCCCGTTTATCATTGATGACAGCCGCCCCCCTGTCCCGGCGGATTATATACCGCACCTCATAGAACTGGTCTCGTCGGATCGCCGGGGAGAAGCGGTCGCTTACTTCATGCAGGAGGCGGTGGGCGTCCCTGCCGAGATGATCGACCAGATGCGCCAATCACCCATGTGGCCGGCAATAGAAGCGGTAGCGCACACAATCCCTTATGACGGCACCATTATGGGCGATACTATGCGCGGCAATCCGGCTTCGCTCCGAAAGTGGGCTTCCGTCGCCGTGCCCACGCTCGTGCTGGACGGCGGGGCCAGCCACGTGCATATGCACCACGGCGCGCAAGAGCTTGCCCGCATCCTGCCTGACGCGCAGCATCAACGCCTTCCGGGCCAGGATCACGGTCCCGCTGACGACGTGCTTGCCCCCGCGCTGCAAGCCTTCTTCCTGGGCTGAGACAACACGCCTCCCCTGGGCACAGGCTTAACGAAGAGTCTGTGCCCTGCGGCCACCTGCAGAACAAAAAAAGGAAATATCATGGCGAAGACAAACTCATATAACCCCGCCCTCAAACAGCTTGCAATGTTGGTCGACGAGTGGGAGATGGAGCTATCCAATGCAGCTTTTCTCCCCAATCCAACTGACACCGTAAAAGGGCAGATCTCTTTTGCGTGGGTTGAGAATGGCGCCTTTCTCTGTATGCGCATGGGCGACGACGCCTTCTGGCTCATCAATCGCGACGATTCTCAAGCGGATTACAAAGTATTCTACTACGACGCCCGCAGCGTTTCGCGAATATACGAGATGAGCTTCTCCGAGCACACATGGAAGATGTGGCGGAACTCACCCACCTTCTCGCAGCGCTACGAAGGCAAAATCAGCAGCGATGGCAACACAATCACGGCCAGGTGGGAGAAATCAAACGACGGCACCAGCTGGGAGCACGATTTTAACATTACCTACACACGAAAAAAGTAACCCACACGTTGGGGGCCTTTGACGAAAAGACCCCACCCGAATATATTGCAAAAAATGCATCAGGTCACGTTCGTACATAAGAAACATCCCGAAAGGTCAAACCTTTCGGGATGTTTCCCATAACAAAGCCTTTTGCAGATCTCTCTATCCCTTTACCGGCTGGTAGGTGAGGATCGCCGTGCCCGTCCTGGTCGCCTTTGTGGAGACGAGTTTCAGCCTCTTAAGACGCTCCCCATCTTTGAAAAGGCGCTTTCCACTCCCTGCAATCACCGGATGGACCAGGAGGACCAGTTCATCCAGCAGCCCTTGTTCGAGGAGCGCGTGGACCAGTGTGGGGCTTCCAGCTACGCCAATGTCCTTTCCTGGCTGCTGCTTGAGCTTCGCCAGTTCCTCGGCGAGATTTCCTTTGAGGAGGGTCGAGTTACTCCACTCGACGCTTTTCAGGGTGTTTGAGACAACATATTTGGGAGTGTTGTTAATATAGCTGGCGAAGGGCTCATCAGTAGAGGTAGGCCAGTAGGGGGCCCATTCTTCATAGGTCACTCGTCCCAGAAGCACAGCGTCCTGAGCATTGAGCTGCGCCATCATAGCTTCCCCCATATCCTCATCGAAGTGCTCTTGCCATATATTAGGAGCTTCGACAACGCCATCAAGTGCTATAAACAAACCCGACACGATTTTTCTCATCTTTTCTCCAATCTGTGAAGGCTCATTGGTGGCTGCAATTGACCAGCAATAGTGATGGTATTTCCCAGAGCAGGTCCTCCTTTGGTTGTCATCAGACAAAGAAGAGTATATCTCAAGGGAAAGGCGTTGTCTTGTACAAAAACGAAAGCTGCTCTGGTCGGCTGTGATGGAGCAGTTGAGCAGGGGTCTGTCCAATGAAGCGCTGGAGCGATCTCGTCAGATGTGGCTGATCGTAATACCCCGCCTCCAGAATCGTGTCGTGGATCGAGATGCCTTGCTGTAAAAGGAGGGTGGCATAGCGGGCACGTTCGATTTGGCGAGCCATGTTCTGCGTAATCCCGGTTGCCTGCAAGAAGCGATACTGGACGGAGCGGGGCGAGAGGTCTTTGATCTGCCCTTGTAAGGCGGCCTCGACGACGGGATCGCGAACCAGCAGCCCGGAACGGGCCAGCCGGTTTACAAAGACGTCTGCATTGTCAGAGGTAGGAAATTGCCAGGCAGAACCAGAGAGCCAGAAGGTGTTGCTGGTCGCTTCGGGGAGGGTCACCCCTGTATCGAGGAGATTTCCGGGAGGCAGAGGTGCCAGGTAGGTGCCCAACTTCAAGAGTATGCCAAACCACTCCCCGTCGGATGGGCTGTCCCCAAGAGGCGTGGCTCTGGTCTCTGGCCCTCGCACAGTCATTGTGACCTTGCCATGCAGTTTGGTGACCACCAGATCACAGCGGCTCACGGCAATGGAGAGAAACGGGGCCATGCCCTCGCTATGACTGCGCCAGATCCGTTCGATAAAAGGCGAGTCCGATGGTCTTTCCTCATCAAAGAGAATCATATCTCTCCTTCCGTTTCCAAAAAAGCTTATTCCCCCTGCAGCACCGCAAGTGTATTGCCGGCCGGGTCTTTAAACCACGCGATATCCGGGCCCATGTGTAGGGTAAGTCCACGGAGAATGCCCTTCTCGTCCTGTGGCATACCGTCGTAGCGTTCAAACTGCACGCCCCGGCTTGTGAGCTCGTCCACCGCTTCATCGATATTCTCAACCACAAAGTTTAAAATGGTGAACGTCGCCGGTTGATGGTCGTCTTTGGGATAGGCAAACACCGTGCCGCCGCCCGGCAGATGCAGCCCTATCCCTACGCCTTCATTATCAACCCTTAACCCGAGCGTCCTGGCATAGAAGTCTTTGGCCTTTGCCAGGTCGTTCACCGAAAAGCCGCTAAACGATGATTTCGCTTGAAACATAACTATGCTCCTTACTGTATCGAGAGCCACACATCAGCTATAACAGCTATGGACACGAGACTTCTAGCTTAGCACATGTACACTGGAAAAACTTCTCCTCACTTGCGCTTTTCACTCAACCCCCTCATCACGCGCTCGCAAAAACTCCTGCGATTCCTGTCGAACTTTCTTCGTCTCAGGATGATCCTCTCCCAATCGCTGCTCGTAAATGACGAGGGCGCGTCGGAAAAGCGGCTCAGCTAGCTCGACCTTGCCCTGCTTTGTATAAAGCATCGCCAGATCAGCGAGATTATGCGCTATTTTAGGATGATCAGGTCCCAACCGCTGCTCGAAGATTGCCAGCGCGCGCAGATAAAGTGGCTCAGCCTGCTCATAGTCACCCTCCAGCATGCAGAGGTCAGCGAACGTGTTCAGTGTGATGGCCGTCTCAGGATGATCGCGTCCAAAGCGTTGCTCATAAATGGCAAGAGCACGCTGAAGCAGCGGTCTTGCCCGCTCACCCTTGCCGTGCTTTACGTAGAGGAGGGCGAGGTTATTAAGCGTGCCGGCAGTCTCGGGACGATCGTGTCCCAGGCGCTGTTCGAGGATAGAGAGCGCACGCAGGTAGAGTGGCTCAGCCATCTCAAACTTATCCTGATCAAAGTAGAGGCTGGCCAGGTTATCAAGGCAGGTTGCAGTGTAAATATGATCATCCCCTAATCGCTGTTCACGGATGGCGAGAGCGCGCAAGAAAAGCGACTCAGCCTGCTCAAACTGGCCCTGCTCAGAGTAGAGGATGGCCAGGCTATTCAAGCGGGTGGCCATTTCAAGCTGGTTAGGTTCAGCGCGTTTTTCAGCGATAGTGAGTGCGCGCTGCAAAAGCGGCTCCGCCTCGCTATATTGTCCACGCGAATGAAAATAACTGCCCAGTTTTCCCAGATGCCTTCTCACCTCAGCGAACGTCAATCTCCACTGCTCGCTATACTCCACCGCCAGCAGCGCGTGAGGCAGGTAGCGCTGGCTCTCTGACCAGGGCGGCGTCTCATCAAACGGAAACACCTGTGCGACAATACGTACCATCTTCTCTGCCCACCGCCTCTGCTGCGTTCTGTTCATCTCA
>JAFMRP010000093.1 GCA_017354095.1 Ktedonobacteraceae bacterium | reverse complement strand
TCTTTTTCCCACTTCTGTTGGTATGCTTATGTTTGTGCAGTTGCTGCAAACCCCTCGCGCCAGCTTGGATACAGGGGTTGCCAGTTGAGACGCTGGCGGGCTTTGGTATTCAGTGCGCCGCGCGCGAAGGGAGGTCGCTCTCTGCTCACCGATGGCGCGGGAGCCCCGAGCGTCTCCGCGTAGACAGGAAGCCATGACGAGCCTGGAGCTGGTTCGTCATCGACTATATTGACGACGCCCGTAGGCCAATCAAGCGCTAACAGAGTCGCGCGGGCGGCGTCATCAACATGCACAAAAGAGGTAATCCCCTCGTCGGCGGACAACTCGCCGCGTCGTACCTGTTGGGCCATCAATCCATCGGGCGCATACCAGGTTCCCGGTCCGTAGAACAGACCATAGCGTAGCACCAGGCCTTGCTCCATTTCAAGCACGCTCTGTTCAAGAGCCTGAACGCTTTCAATCAAGCTGCGGCGTGGGAAAGGAGCCTCGAGATCCAATGGTACGCTCTCATCCGCTGGATCTTCGCCGGGAGCATACGCCCAGGCAATACTCTGGGCTATCATCCGGCGAACTCCCGCTGCGCGCGCTGCGTCAACCAGGTTGCGCGTTCCCACCCGGCGAAGGTGAGCATTTGCCGCAAAATCCCTGTGACTCAAATCCGTCAGTTGGTGAATAATTACCTCCGGCTGGATTTCTCGTACGACTCTGCTCAATCCCTCACGATCAAAGACGTCCACAATCGCTGCTGATGCGCCCATCTCGTGGAGCACATAGCTTTTTTCTGCCTGGCGGGTGGTGCCAGCAACTGCATGGCCCGCTTTTGCCAGCAGCGGCACCAGTTGGCGGCCAATTGTTCCCGCCGCGCCCACAACCAAGATGTTCATGGAGAAACCTCTCTCTTTTGTCTCTCACGTTTCCGTGTGGCTTTACTCTACCAGAAAAATGGCATGCTCAAAAGAGCCAATACCAGGCACTTGTAGAGGGCCATTCTCTTCACTTTTTATTTTTTGATTTTATATCATTATTGACAAGTTATCAATTTTGAGGTACTATCAACAGTATGAAAGAGACGAATTATTCTGACACAAGCAAATCAGGGCAAAGCCGGGTAGCACGACGACGCGCTCGCGTCCGTGCTGATCTGCTTGCCGCAGCCCGCCAGGTGTTTACCACGCGTGGCTATCAAGAAACGACCATCTCGGAAATCATTCAGACTGCCGATGTGGCGATGGGAACTTTTTACCTCCACTTTCATGATAAGGAGGAACTCTTTCTCGCACTGGCCCAGGAAGCCCTTGGACAGGTTCGCGAGCAGATCCACGAAACCCTGGCGAACTCGGCGAATGAACCCATCATTCCCTTGCTCATTCGCACCTTGTTACGGGCAGCGTATGCGCAGCGCGATTTGTTCTTACTCATTTGCGTTGGGGAGAGTCATCTGCTTTCCCGTACTCACGCCCATAGAGCACAACAGGGGCTGGCAGAGCACTTTCTTGCAGCGCTCCAACAGGCCAGAGAGCGTGGCGAACTCACTGATACTGATCCCATGCTCCTGGCCGAGTTCCTTGTCGGCATGCTGATCCGAGCCATTAGCTGGTGGTTCGAGCAGGACGAGCCAGATCCTGATGCCATGGCTGACCAGCTCCTTTTCCTTCTGGAGCACGGGTTACCCTCCTCACTATTCACTGCTGAAGGAAGGGGCGACTCCTCCCTCCAGCAGTGAATAGATGCCTCCATCCTTTGAAGGATAGAAAAGAAAGACAGGAAAGCAGTTTTTTTCCTGACCTGCCGGTATGTCGTCGGCAGGTAGGGACGTCGTTACTTTAAGATGTTTGGTCGAAGGAGTCTTGTTATGTTTTCACCTGGCGTGTTACCGCTCAGTCTCAAACAGGTGCTTGATCCCGTGTATCTCGCCAACCCCTATCACCTCTATCGACAGTTGCGCGCTCATGATCCGGTGTACTGGGATGAAGCGATGCAAGCCTGGGTGCTGACTCGCTATGAGGAGGTCCAGGCTGTGCTGCGCGATCCGCGTTGCTCCAAAGAGCATTTTCCCGCCGATGTCAGCCAGTTTCCAGAACCGATGCGCGAGCAGGGAGCTACCATTCTGCATATTCTCTCCCGGCAAATGCTGTTTCTGGATGCCCCAGACCATACGCGTCTGCGCCGGTTGGTCAGCCAGGCATTTACTCCGCGCCGCATTGCCTTGATGCGCGCTTCGATCCAGGCGCTGGTGAATCGGCTGTTAGATGCTGTCCAGGGCAAAGAACAGATGGATGTGATCGCGGAGGTGGCCTTCCCGCTCCCTTCGATTGTGATCGCCGAGATGTTGGGTGTGCCGTCTGAGGATCGTGAGCAGTTTGCCATTTGGACGACTGCCTTCGGAGCGTTACTCGATGGAACTGCCCATACACCCACTGAACGGGCACAGGCTCTGCGCGGAATTGCCGCCTTTTTGAGCTACTTCCGCCGCCTGATTGCCCAGCGACACGTTCATCCCCAGGATGATCTGATCCAGGCGTTGCTCGACGCCAAAGAGCAGGATGATACCCTGCGAGAGGAAGAAGTGCTCGCTAACAGCTTTCTGCTGCTGGCTGCCGGGCATGGCACGACCATTCATGCTATTGGTAATGGCCTGCTGGCTCTGCTTCAGCATCCCGATCAGCTTCAGATCTTGCGGAGCGATCCCACGCTCCTGCCTGCTGCCATCGAGGAACTCTTGCGCTATGATGGGCCGGTTCAGACGACCAGGCGCATCGCGCGGGAACCAATGGAGATCGGTGGCAAGCACATTGCGGCGGGGCAGGCGCTCATCGCGTGTCTGGGAGCAGCCAACCACGATCCAGAGCGTTTTGTGAAGCCAGACCAACTGGATGTGAGACGCACAGCCTCCCGGCACCTGGCCTTTGGACACGGCAGTCACTTTTGCCTGGGCGCTCCCCTGGCCCGCCTGGAAATCGAGATTGCGCTTGCATCGCTGCTGGAGCGCTTTCCTGCCCTTTGCCTTGCCACAACCGAACCACAGTGGCGTCCCACGATCATTTTCCGAGTGCTAAAAGAACTCCCGGTCGTGATCTCCTGAAATGAAAGGATATACTATCACACGGGAGCTCCCTTTCCAAAAACAGAAATGAAACTTGGGAAAAAAGATCTCATGAATGATGAGAACGGGGCATTTTTGAAAAAACTCTGACAACCAAGTCGAGCACTCACCGTCTCTCCTTGACACTGTGGTATTTACGGTGGTATCATTCGGGCAGAAATACTGCCGTAAATACCATGGTATTCGCAAGAAAAAATGAATAAGGAGAAGATTTTCTTATGCGCAATACATCTCTTGTCGATGTTCTTATTGTTGGAGCGGGGCCGGTGGGCCTGACCCTGGCCTGTGATCTTGCCCGTTGTGGCATTGCCTGCCGCATCATCGATCAATTGCCTGCTTATCCTATCGGGACACGAGCTAGAGGGGTGAGGGCCCGCACCCAGGAAGTCTTTGAGGATCTGGGGGTACTCGAACCGCTTTCTGCCTATGCGGAACCCCTATTGCCCTCGCGTTTTTATGACCGTGCGGGGCACCTTGTACGTGAAACATCCATCTACGGTGACGCACGCCCGACTCCTGATGTGCCTTATCCTGGCAGCCTCATCGTCAGCCAGCAATATACTGAGGCTGTGTTGCGTGAACGGCTGGCATCGTATGGCGTCTCTGTGGAACTGGAGAGCCAACTTTCTGGCTTCACTCAACGAGATGACGATGTCGTTGCCTCAGTTCAACATGCTGGACAGCGTGAAGAGATTCGGGCGCGCTACCTCGTGGGCTGCGATGGCGGGAATAGTACGGTTCGCAAATGTGCTGGCATCTCGTTCCTGGGCGAAACCTGGGAAGAACAGCGGATGCTGTTCGGTAACCTGAGTGTCAGTGGGGTGGACCCTTCGTTCTGGCATATGTGGGCTGGTCAGCCTGGAGTGATGCTCAATCCGATGCCTCGTAGTAACACCTGGTTCTTCACAGCTCCCCTTGTCCCTGATGAGCATGGTGAGTTGCCACCTGTTTCGGTAGAGACCTTTCAGCGCATCTTTGACGAACGCGTGGGCATACCTGACGTCCGTTTTTATGACCCCATTTACCTGTCTGTTTATCAGGTGAATATTCGCATGGTTGATAGGTATCGTAAGGGCCGGATCTTCCTCGCAGGTGATGCAGCCCATGTCCATTCTCCAGCCGGTGGACAGGGGATGAACACAGGGATTCAGGATGCCTACAATCTTGGCTGGAAACTGGCTCACGTGTTGCATGGAGCGCCGGAGACGCTGCTGGAAACCTATCAGGACGAACGCCTCCCCATTGCCCAGCACGTGCTCACCTCTACGACCGCTCGCGGCCAAAACTGGAATCGACCCGATGCAGGTCGCATCGCCGAGAATATGGTGAAGACGTTCCAGGGAAAAGATCCCTTCGGTGATACCACCCAACTGAGTCTTACCTATCGAGGCAGCAGGCTTTCTCGTGATCTGGATGATGCGACAGGCATTCGAGCTGGAGACCGAGCTCCTGATGCACCTTGCCTCGACACAAAAAGTGGAGAGCAGGTTCGACTCTTCGAGCTGTTCCGAGGGACGCATTTCACTTTGCTTGTTTTCGGCGATCTCTCTGCGTCCTCACTCGCGGATCATTACCTCAGCCACGTCCACGTGTACCATATTACGCGCCCTGGCAAGCTGGCCGAGAGCGACAAACGTGCCCTGGTCGATAGCGAGGGGCATGCTCATCGCGCTTATGGTATTCCGAACGAGGCGCTGGTTCTGATTCGCCCAGACGGCTACATTGGCCTTACCGGAGAGAGGTGGGATGATCAGGCAATTATTGACTACCTACGTGAAGTCATCTAATGGTTTCGGATATATACCAGTGCAGCCACTACCGGCACTGCTGAAAACCATTGCCGAACAAGAGATCGGTGATGATCGTCTCGCACGTGCTGCGTTCCACTCTCTCGGGTCTGTCGGCGCTTCCCTACATACAAGGACTCTTTATGTTCGGCATACCGTGAGCTCGTCAACGCATCTGTCCGCCCACATCGGACACCCACCTTGTCGAGAGCGCGCGCGCTATTTATACTAGGGGCTGAAACGTCAGAGGAATCTTTGAGAGGGAGAGGCTTTTTGAAAGCGTCTATGTTAGAAAAAGTGGGTTGCCTGCTCAACCTCTTTTCATTTGAGCAACCCGAGTGGGGAGTACGCGAAGCGGCTGAAGCGCTGGATATACCAAAGTCGACGGTCGGGGATTTACTCCTCCATCTTGCTGAGCAGGGAATATTAAGCAAGACGGAGAGTGGTCGCTATAGTCTCGGCTGGCGGCTCTTTGAATTAAGCCAGATTCTCATCGAGCACACCGCGTTTTGTATCGAGGCGCGCAAGGCCATGCGCGAGCTCGTCGAGCGCTGGGGAGAGACGGTTCATCTGGCTGTCCTCGACGGGATACAGGTCCTGTTTGTCGAGAAGCTCCAGGCAACGCCAGCCGTCGAAATTTTGCTCTCGCGTGTGGGCTCGCGTCTCTCAGCACACGAAGTAGGAGTTGGGAAAGTACTGCTAGCAGCTCAGGAGCCCTATCGTCTGCCTGCCCTGCTCGACCAATTGCCACTGGACGCGCCGCGTACCCCCAACACGATCACCTCCCGTGAGCAACTGGAGAGAGCGTTAGAGCAGGTACGCAGCCAGGGATATGCCTATGATCGCGAAGAGGCCACGCAGGGACTCTGTTGTGTCGCCGCGCCACTGTATGATCTGGGTGGGCGAGTGCCAGCAGCCATTAGTCTCTGCATCCCAGCCTATCGTTTTTACGCCCAGAAAGATCATTATACAGAAGTGATTGTACAGGCTGCGCGCGGCATCTCCGAGAAGCTCGCAGGAGCCACCTGCGCGATACGGGAAAACGGCTGAGTACTTGTTCAAAGAGACGGCGGGAAGCGTAAGATAAAGCCATCTATTGGTCGCTTTCTTCAAGGAGGGAAAGAAGGAGATATGACAGACGTTCTCCACCATTACAACGAGCTGCTGGCAGCGTACTATACATGGATGTTCGGCGATTTTGCAGAGCAGGTTGAGGAGCAGAGGACGCTTTTTGAGCGTTGGGGGGTGAAGGCCAAAGGCGGGAAAAGCGCGCTAGACCTGGGATGTGGGTCAGGATTTCAGTCGATAGCGCTAGCGGATCTTGGCTTTCGGGTGACCGCAGTTGATCTCAATGCGCAACTCCTCAAAGAGGTAGAGGAGCGCAAAGGAGCGCGAGCGATTATCCCCCTGCAAGCAGATATACGGGCTTTGGAGCGGCTGGTTGAAGGTGCCTTTGATGTTATCGTGTGCATGGGAGATACGCTCACCCATCTGGAGAGCAGGGACGAGGTCCTGAAATTATTTGAGGATGTGCGCCGGCTCAGTGAGGGTGGGGGGAGATGTATCCTGGGATTTCGGGATCTTTCGACAGAGCTCAAGGGCGTGGAGCGTTTTATTCCGGTGCGCAGCGACGGCGGGACGATCATGACCTGTTTCCTGGAATATCAGCCTGAGCGCGTCCTGGTGCACGATCTCATTTATACACGCGTGGGAGAAGCGTGGATATTGCGCAAAAGCGTGTATCCCAAGCTGCGCCTGGAACGTTCCTGGGTCATAGAGACCATGGAGAAAGCAGGCTTCACCGTGGAAGTGCAGGAAGTGCAGCGGGGCATGTGTTTTGTGGTGGCACATTGAAAAGAAAGAGTTTACTATGACAGATTTTCTTCGCTTCAGTTACGACGACTTCGAAGACTTGCATACAGCAGCAGTATTTGACGAGTGTTCACTCTGGGCATCCAGGTTCGGACGGCTCCTTTTAGAGCATATGCCATTACGGCGGGACGTCGAGATTCTGGATCTCGCTTGTGGGACCGGCTTTCCACTTTTTGAGCTGGCTCATATGTCTGGTGCCTCGTGTCGGGTCACAGGACTGGATAACTGGAAAGCGGGCATTGAGCGAGCACGGGCCAGGCTGCGGGTGTATCAACTGCCAAATGTCGAGATTGTCGAGGCGGACGCCGCACAGCTGCCATTTCAGGATGAACGCTTTGACCTGCTTGTCTCTAATCTCGGAATAAATAACTTTCATGATCCGCAGGCCGTCGTGACCGAATGTTACCGCGTCGCCAAACCCGGGGCCAGCTTGCTTCTGACAACCAATCCCATCGGGCATATGCGCGAATTCTATGCTGTTTTCCGCGAAGTCGTGAGCGAGACAGGCAATCCACGGTACCTGGAGCGTCTGGCAGAGAACGAAGCGCACAGGGGGAGCAAAGAGGTACTGGTAGAGATGCTGACAAGAGCCGGCTTTGTCCTTGCCACCGTCAAAGAAGATCAATTTGAGATGCGCTATCTTGACGGGAGTGCCCTGCTCAATCACTGGTTGACCAAAATCGGCTTTCTGGAGGGGTGGCGCGGTGTTGTGGATCGGAAGGACGAGGAAAGAGTGTTCTCGGAACTGGAACGGAGGCTGAATGAAAGAGCGCGCAGGGAGGGAGAGTTGAGGATGACGGTGCCGATGTTGTATGTGGAGGCCGAGAAATCAGTGGGACACACGAGATAGTGAGTGCTTCTCACAGGAAGAACCAAAAAACTTGACAGTCTCCAGTATACCTGGCATATCTGACATCATTTTCCGATACTGTAACATCAGGCCTTGTTGCTTCAACTGGCGTCACTGCCCAACGCTCTTCGGGCTTTCTGTGCAGGAGGCAAAAGAGGCAAGGTGACCGTAAAGGAAGAACCACATCCGATCTGGCTGCTCACTCCGACTGATCCGTTGTGCATGCGCACGATCCATTCGACAATCGAAAGTCCCAGGCCAGTCCCGCTGCCCCCGGTGTGGGTACGAGCCTGATCAGCTCGATAAAACCGTTCAAAGATATGCGGCAGGTGTTCCGGCGCGATGCCGATCCCAGCATCTCGGACGACCAGTTGTGCTTGAGACGCAGTGGCCTGGAGGCTCACCTGAACCTGCCCGCCGGAATGGGTATAGCGGATTGCGTTGTCCAACAGGTTCATCATCACTTGAATAAGCCTGGCCTCATCCCCAATCAGTGTGACCGGTTGGGATGCCTGGACGGAAAGACGGATACCACGCTCTTGCGCCAGCCCCTCCGCATGAGCTGCCGTTGATTCCACGAGTCGATCGAGATGGACTGTTTCGCGCTCAAAGCATGCCAGCCCTTCATCGCCGTGTGCCAGCGCCAGGAGATCACTGATGAGATGGCTCAGGCGTTCGGTCTCCATGTGAATGCTGTGCAGGACCGTACAATAGTCGTCCTGGCTGCGGGGCCGTAGTAACGCGACCTCGGCCTTATTACGGATTACCGTGACCGGAGTGCGCAGTTCATGGGAGGCATCAGCGACAAACCGGCGTTGGCGGGAGAAAGACTGGTCGAGCGAGTGGAGCATCTCATTGAGCGTCACTGCCAGGTATTGCACTTCGTCGCGCACCGGAGGGACGGGAACCCGCTGGCTCAGATCTCCCGCCTTGATTTTCCGTGCTGTCTCCGCGAGCCGTTGGATTGGAGCAAACGACCGCCCCGCAAGCCAGTAACTCCCCACCGCGCAAGCCAGCAATACCAGAAAGCCCACGACAAACAGCGCTGCTACGAGCTGATGCAGGAGCGCATGCAATGTGGCAAGCGACTCGCCTACCTGGATCACGGCCACCGGTTTTCCTCCGGCGGTCAGTGTGCGACTGTAAAGGCGCACTTCTTGACCCCCTGTGGACAAGATGGTTCCCTGCCAGGGAGTGCCCTGGAGTGGTTGCGTGACACTGGCGGCAGGCGCCGGCAAGGCGCGAAAGGCGGGAGTTTCCCCCAACAGCCTTGCGTGTGCATCCAGCAGACGGACGAGTGCTCCCCGATTGACATCCGCCAGCGGTACCCCTTGCGCCGGGTTCGTGGTGCCAAACCCTGGCAAGGTCGTTCTCACGTTGGAGAGCGCGACCGACCCATGCTGGAGCACGAGACTGCTCGCAATCTGTTGTGCGCGAATCTGCAGGTCCGTATCGACACTCGCTTCCAGGGAGCGTTCGAGGTACTGATAAAACACGGCTCCAGTGAGGAGGAGCAGCGCAGCAAAGGCCATGGTATACCAGACGGCCAGTTGCAAGCGCAGGCTGAATGGAACGGATCGATGCAGCGTCGAAAGTCTTGCGAACAGTCGGTTCATCGCACGGGCTCCTTCAGTTGATAGCCAGAACCGCGCACCGTCTGGATCAGGTCGGGTTCTCCCGCTGCACAGAGGAGCTTGCGTAAGTTGCGAATATAGACATCGATCACATTGGAGAAATGTTCTGCGTTATAATCCCAAACATGCTCTGCGATCGTGGTCCGGCTCAAAATCTCGCGAGGGCGGCTCATCAGAAGGTACAAGAGCGCATACTCCTTGCTGGAAAGCTGGAAGGCGCGTTCGCCTCGCTTCGCCTCATGCGTGCGAGTATCCAGAGTCAGATCCAGAAAACGCAGCACTGGTGAGCGTTCGCGGCCCTCCCGGCGGAGCAAAGCCCGCACGCGTGCCTCCAATTCCCGAAAGGCAAACGGTTTCACCAGATAATCATCCGCGCCCAGATCGAGCCCCTGTACCCGATGATCCACTTCCCCGAGTGCCGTCAGAAACAGGATCGGCATGTGTTGGCGTTGGGCACGCAGGCGGCGGCAGACTTCCCATCCATCGAGGTCCGGTAGCAAGATATCCAAAATGATGAGATCATACGGTATCAGGCTTCCGAGCGCTAGCCCATCCTCGCCATTGGGAACCAGATCGACGGCATAATGGTATTCTTCCAGACCCGCTTTCAGATCCGGTCCCAGTTCGGGATGGTCTTCGATTACTAACAAACGCACCCGCTGCTCCTTTGCTCGACGCTTCATACACCTACATGGTTCTTTGCCCTTACTATACCGCTTCCACATGAAAGAAGGATGAAGCATCCCCCATTTGTCAGAACGATGGCTATTTCATGTTCACTTCATGTTTGCCTGCTAGAGTATCGG